>DASQPM010000033.1:0-10847 GCA_035643935.1 Pyrinomonadaceae bacterium
ACTGCGGCACGACCACTTTTGATTAAAAGTGGAATGACGAGAAAAATGATATTAACCTTACACCCATCCATCCGGTAGACCCACCGCTTCCGCGGTTTACCGACTCATGTTATGGGCCTCCAATCAATCGTAACTCCTAGAGAATTAAGAACCGACTCCGTTTTAGCTCTGTTTTCCTCAATCAAACGATCATTATCTTGACCTCTGAGTCCCGGTTGACCAACAGCCACTACCTTCCCGTATGGCCACGCGGAAGGCGGCAGGGCAGTCAAAACGCTGGCCAACTCATCGAGGGATACGATCTTATTCTCAATAGAAGCGGCCTTAACCGTTAATTGAATATCCTCTCGCCGGATTAGGAGCGAGGGATTCGGCCAGTCTTTACCCGCTATGTTGTATTTGTATCTGCTGGGATCGGGCGGTGGTATGCGAGGATCTAATTGAGTTTGGCTTAAAGTCTTGCGCGCTTCAGCCTTATTCATCTGCACTTTTGTATCCGGAGCACAAGAGAGAAGCAATAACAAAAGGACTATAGGGACAGAAACAACAGTTCTCATGGAAATTTCCACCTCGTGAACGTCTTAGAAACTTGGATCAAAGTCAAGTAAAGCCGTAAATTCGACACAGTCATTGTTTGAGTAATCTTTCAAAAGCTTCACTTCCACTGGACGTGTTACTGTTATTGTAACTAGATTCCTGGGTTTGCTGTGCGCGTGAAGCGTGGGTTGACTAGAGACTCACTAGTTTGCCATGCAGTATCAGGAAGCTATCTGAGTTATTCTCATTCAGAGAGAAGGAGGAAGGCCAATGCGACAGAAGTTGATTATCCTGTCCTTTGTTTTTGTGTGTTCCGCTGGTGCCATAAACGGTCAAAACGCTGATCGCCAAGAAAAATCAAAATTTGTGGTGGTACCAAGCGAGCAGGTCTTGGTGACGACCGCCGAGCAGCCGGGGTGCCCGCTCCAATTCGAGGGGGTCAAATTTCTTGTAGCGGTTGATGGCGGCGGATCGCCGAGTTTCGAGATACGAAATAAGGGCACTAAACCAATCCGCAGTTTTACTGTCGGTGGGCCTGATTGGACGATGACCTGGTCGGAGCAGTTTACGAAAAAGCTGCTGATGCCAGGGAAAAAGGCCGAGGGTACTGATGATGTGGAGATTGTAAGCTTGTCGAACGAGCTGCGCGATAAGCTCAATCTGAAGGGTCCGATGAGATCGATTCTTGTGATAATGGTAGTAAGAGTGGAGTTCGCCGATGGGTCTACTTATAACGCCGAGTCGACTTATGAAGCATTGCAAAAAATACACCGAGAAGCTTGATGACTTAATCGCAAACGCAAAATCGAAGTAAAACCGCTTGTGCCAAAGGGAGAGCTTTGTTGCTACGAATTAGCTCTGGCACTAGAATGCCTGCCATCCTTCGCACAACCTGCGATTAAAGACCAGGGAGACAACTAATGAAAATCATCATGCTCGTGGCGCTACTTGCGATCACAAGTTTCGCTGTAATGGCCCAGCAACCTGACGCATCGGCTGAGCGGCGCGTGGCGCTAACGGATACAGCAGTTGCGCTTGACGGCTCCGGCGCGTCTGCACTCGAGGCAAGTTTGCGCACGACGACGCTCAACGGCACAGCGGATTGGCCGGTCACCAACATTCGTATGGTGGTGAAAAACTCGGGCGCAATTTCTTATGCATTTGTTTCCGGGTTGGTTACTTTCTACGACACTAGCGGCGTGCGCTGCGGCGAAGGACTGTTCAAAGCAGATGCGCTGGCAGTTGGTGAAGCGTTTGAAACCGACACGCCCGGCATTCGCATTCGCTGCTCGCCTTCAACGTGGCGCATCATAGCCACGAACCTTTTGCCGCGCGTCGCGCCGGTTGTTGAGACCGCAGCGCCGGTGAGCCGATCGAATGCGAATCTCGTGATCAGCATCGATGGCGAAGAGCATCCGCTGCAAATAGATCGGCCGCTGGTGTTAACACTGGGCAACGCGAAACGTACGATTGTTGTGCACGCGGCGCCTTGAAAAAGGGCCCGGTGTGAGTCTTTCTCCCTCTCCCTTTGGGAGAGGGTTGGGGAGAGGGCTTGTGCGCGTCAAGCTTCGCACCCTCCCCTAACCCCTCCCAAAGGGAGGGGAAGAAACCCCACGGACATTGACCCACCATCGAAGGCCTCGACTACTTGACCGGCTGATGCTTGAGTCTTAGGATCAAGATCAGCAAAAATTCACCAGAAAGCAGCAGTTGTTTATGGCAGAAAATCAGGAAAACATATGCGCGCATCCAGCCTGCGACTGTCCGGCCGAGCAGGGTAGTGAGTATTGCAGCGAATATTGTGAGAACGCCGAGAAGTCGCATGTGATGGAAATCGGTTGCGGCTGCGGACACAAAAGTTGTCGCTAGCCTTATCGAAATCGACAGAGAGAATTCCACCGCCCGGTCATTCCGCCAGAGCGAGCACCTCTTCCTGTAATTTTCATTTACAATAAATTTGCAACGTGCGCGTAGCCGCTGCACCGACAACGCCCTCTAGACTTCATTCATCCTGAGACTAGCCAAACGTCATGGTCTCCTGACCAGTTTAGGTTTGACGTTTGTAGCTGGAAATGTTCACAACGAACCACGTCTAAATTTTTCAGACTGTACTTGATCTACCAACGTCCATTTCAAGGGCGAAACAACTAAGAGGTGAAAAACATGAAGAGAATCATCCTAACCGCCGGGCTTTCGCTTGTTTGTGGCTTAGCAGTGAATGCGCAGACCGCGAACACAAGCGCGCGCGGGGAAGCAAGCAATCAAACTTCTTCTGCGGCCAGCGCGCGCAATAAGAGCATCAACCTTGATTCGGGAACGCGCCTGGCGGGCGAGTTGCAAAGCACGATCGACGCGCGCAAAGCCAAAGTCGGCGATCAGGTTGTTTTGAAGACAACGCAGGCGATCAAATCTGAAGGTCACACCGTTGTCGGCAAGGGTTCGCGCCTGATCGGCCACGTCACGGAAGTGAGTCAGAACAGCAAGAGCAACGGCGAATCGCGTATTGGCCTTCTCTTTGATCGTCTACAAGGTGGCTCGTTGAATATACCGATTGCGGCAACCATTACTTCGGTCGTTAACGGCACGGCCCGAGCGCGCGCCAACGACCAGGATATATTTGCCAGTGATGCGAACAGCGCCACCTCGTCGCGGGCCAGTTCCGGTGGTTCCCGCAGCTCGTCTGCCAACAATGCCGGCTTGCTGGGAGGCGCCGTCAATTCCACCACGTCGACAGTCGGCAATGTAGTTGGCGGCACGACGGCAGCGGTCGGTTCGACAGTGAACTCGACCACCAACGTCGTCGGCAACACGGCAACTGGAGTCGGTAGTTCGTTAGTCGGAATTCAGATTTCGCAATCGAGCAACGCCTCGGTCGAAGGCAGCTCGGTGTTGTCGTTGCAAGGCGGAAATCTGCGTCTGGAGAAAGGCACGACGTTTAATTTGGTGTTGACGCAATCCGCCAGCGCCAGTACTTCGAAACAGTAATCTGTAACTTTTCAACCTGGAGGTAATAGCAAGCGGCGACGCGAGCAATCGCGCCGCCGTTTTGTTATCTCAATAGGTAAATGCTGACAAGCCGTGTTGTTGCGGTTCACCGCGGCGCGTTAAAGTAGTTCCGCCGTGATGCTTAAAACCTTAATAGAGCTGCAACGACTGAAGCGCCTGGATCGCACCGGCTGGACGTTGCGTGGTCTGCCAAACGGAACGGAGTCGGTTGCAGCGCATTCCTTTGGTGTCAGTATCACAGCGATGATGCTGGCTGATGAGATTCAGTCACGAGGTCTGCAACTGGACACAGAGCGAGTGTTGCGCATGGCATTGCTGCACGACTGGGCTGAGACTCGCGTTGGCGACATGCCGCGGACCGCTACCCATTATTTTGGCGCCGAAGTGAGGAAGCTCGCGGAAGGCCGGGCCTTCGCAGAAATTGTTGTGGGAGCCGGCCCAGCCAAAGCTGAATACCTCAAGCTTTACGACGACTATGAACAGCGCCAAAGCATCGAAGCGCGCGTCGTGAAGGCGGCGGATGTCGTTGATCTGCTGGTCCAGGCTTATGCGTTGGAGCGTGCCGGAGCAATGGGTCTTGACGAGTTTTGGGATGTTGCAGTTGATGCCGACTTTCAACTTCCCGCAATTGCGCAATCCGTCGTGCGAGAAGTCATGGATTCGCTGATGGCCGAGCGCCGCAAAATCAATTAGGAACGATGGGAAACTGCGTGGGATGCTGATTTTGATTTTTGCAATGATGACGCGGCAAAGTGTGCTGCTCGGCGTTTTGCTTTTCGTGGTCAGTTTCGCAATCAGTCTGGGCATTGTTTCCTTCATCCTCGTTAAGATTCCGACTGATTATTTTCAAGAGAATCGCCCGCATGAGTTCTGGTCCGGACGTCATCCGGCGGTTCGCCTGCTTGGGATCACCGGAAAGAACCTTTTGGGAATCATCCTGGTCGCTTTGGGAGTCGTGATGTCGATTCCCGGGGTGCCTGGTCAGGGCATTCTGACAATTCTGCTGGGAATCATGTTGCTGGATTTTCCGGGCAGACGGAAATTTGAGCGCAGGATCGTGAGCCAGCCGCGAGTTCTGAAAAATGTCAACAAGCTGAGGCACAGATTTGGCAAACCCGAACTTGTGTTGTGATACGCGACCGCGCCAGGGCCTTTTATGACAATGCTCAACTTAAAAAGGTGTGGACTGGCCGCAAAGCAAATGCTGCGTCCAGAATTACAAAGGTGGGATGAAGGCTGCGTTGACAACAAAAATCGTCTTTGTTAGCTTGGGCCGCTGTTTTGCTTCCTTAGGACGGGCGTTAGGTTCACTGAGACCTTTGCTAATGGCCAACTCCACTGCCGCGAATTCACATTCCTCGGTGCGCGTTTCATTTTTCCTGTTACTAACCTTTGCTGTTGCGCTTAACGCGGGTTGTGGACTGTTTGGCACTCATAAGAAGGTGCAGGTGCCGCAGCTCCTGACGCCGTTGAGTGAAGCAGCCAAAAGCCGGCTCATCACCGAAGTTAACCGTCTAGCCAGTGTGCGTTCTCTGCACGGAAAAGTAGACATCGAATTTGAAGACACTTCCTTTGCCGACTCAGGCCTCGCGGAAAAGTATCGCCAGGCTGACGGCACGGTCACACTGCAACGTCCGGGTCAGATCTACCTAATCATTACAGTCCCGTTCATCGCCAAAGACATCGCGCAAATGACCTCTAACGGCGAAACGTTTCGGGTGGCTGTGTTGCAGGGCGATGAAAAGTATCGTCGTTTTGTGAAGGGAACAAATAGCGCGGTCTATGAAAAACTGGACACGGACGGCACTGAACCTGGCGCGCAAAAGCCCAGGAAGAACAGGATGAACGAAAAAGAAACTGTTAGTGCGCTTTCGAACTTGCGCCCACAGCACTTGACCGATGCACTGATGATTAGCGGTATTACGGTGCCGGCGCAAAGTGGATTGACCTACGTTCAGAGCGAGTTTTATCAGGAAGAGGCTGATAGTCGTCCGGAAAAAAGAGGCGCGCGGGTAGTCAGAGGTTATTACCTGCTGGAAGAGTTTTCGCAACCCGCTATGGGCGACACACGTTTGTTGCGACGGTTTTGGTTTGACCGCGTAAATGGAATTCGACTGGCGCGTGTGCAATCGTTCGATGAGAATGGCCTGCTAACTACGGACGTCTCGTATTGGGATGAAAAGCCCTTTGGCGAGGGTGGGCAGGCCCACCTGCCTAGTCGAATCGAAATTACTCGACCTCACGATCACTACAAGTTGAGCATTACTTACCAAACTCCAACCGCAGTTGAGATCGATAAGGAATACCGGCCTGAGGCTTTTGTGCTCGAGAACAGGTGGCAACTGTCCGAAGTGGACCTGGACGCTCGGCAACGCAACAAGGCCGCTGTCACACCTAAATAAGTTCCAACCCGCTTCGGTAGCTATTGAGCGGCTGCATGTATTAACATCTTGCGTCCCGCTTAACTTGCGCTGGTGCCTGCCATATTGAACGGATTTCAACTGCTGATGAGAACGATTCTACAAGCCGACAATCTGACCAAGACTTATCGCGTTGGCAAAGTCGATGTGCATGCTTTAAGAGGCGTCTCGCTTGAAGTTCATGAGGGCGAATTCGTGGCCATCATGGGCCCGTCGGGTTGCGGCAAGTCGACGATGTTGCATTTGCTCGGCGGTTTGCTGACGCCCACGACCGGTCGCATTGTTGTTGACGGCGAAGATTTGACGGCCGCATCAGATGCGAAACGCACCGATATTCGCCGGCGCAAAATTGGGTTTGTGTTTCAGCGATTCAATCTTTTTCCCACGCTGACGGCTGAAGGTAACCTTCGTCTGGCCGAGAGAATTCATGGCAATGGCGGCGACGATCCTGAACGACGCCGCGAGGTTTTGCGTTTGCTGGGACTCCAGGACAAACTGCACCATAAGCCTCTCGAACTCTCAGGCGGGGAACAACAACGCGTGGCGCTGGCCCGAGCCGTGGTGACCCGACCCGCGATCGTGTTGGCGGACGAACCCACCGGAAACCTCGACTCAGAGAACTCCGCGCTTGTCCTCAATATGTTTCAGGAATTGAATTACCGGTTCAACCAAACCATCGTGATGATTACCCACAATCCGGAAGCCGCAGCAATGTGCCGACGAATAATACAAATGCGTGACGGTCACATCGTGGCGCCGGCTGCCACCGTCCAATTGTAATCACATACAATTAAGTTGATTTACAGGGATTTTTGCCGCAGTTAGAATGGCTTCCGCCTTGTGGTGGCATTGGCGTGGCACTTGCTGATTTACTCTTTTGAGTCAATAACGACGTTGCTGAAAACTCTACGAAAGCTATTTTTTTGGAATTACGCAAGAAGCAGTTGGCAGTGGGACATATTGTGCGTCGTCATTCTGATTTTCATCTTTTTGACGCCAAAAAGCTGGTTTGAAAATGGCGAACGGCGGGCTGCCATGGCGCATCAAAGTCCAACTGCCTCAACCCTGGTGGTTGGCGCTGAAGTTGTTGAAAAGGCAGGGGATAGGGCGCAACTGGAACAGCGGCTGCGCGCCTTTACCGGACGCAGTGATTTGCAGGTCCTGGGTGTCCATAAACTGACCGGTGAGGATGGCAGGACAACCGGCTACGAGATTGACATCCGGTAGTCAACCCTTATAATTGCCAGGTTTTTCCAGCCAGGGTAATAAGGAGGTTGGGTTTTTTCAGATTTTATTCAGGAGTTCTTATGAAGAAAATAGTTCCTCTTGGCTTGGTTTTGACGATATTCCTCGGCGCCATCGCGTTGACATCTCCCAGAGCCGCGAACGCGCAAAGCGCCGGTCTGGTGAGTTCGGTCTTGAACAATATGCAGCGCAATCGACAGTCGCTGCGCTCGCTCAGGGCGAGCCTGAGCATGGAAAAATACAACGCTCAACTGCGCGATTCTGAAAAATTCAGCGGGGTTGTCCTTTATATACCAGGCAGCGGGCGTGACGCTTCCGTTCGCATCGAATGGCAAAAACCGCAGCATGAGATTCTGGCGGTTGCGAATGGCCAGTACACCTTGTTTCGCCCACGCTTGAATGTGGCATATAAGGGCAGCTCGAAATCCAGCAAGAACAAAGCGGGCGGCGTCTTGGAAATGATGTACATGACCAAGCAGCAGCTCGAGGCGCGGTTTCAACCACTGAAGGACGTGCGCGAAGAAACTTTGTGGGGTGGCGTTAGCACGACCCACCTGACACTCGTGCCCAAAGGTAACGCGAGTTTCAAGTATGCGGAAATCTGGGTGGATTCTTCCGGCATGCCGGTGCAAACAAAGATCGTGGAGAAAAACGACGATACCACGACTATGCGCCTTAGCAGCCTGGAACGAAACCTGAAGATCTCGGCCGATGAATTCAGCGTAAAGTTGGATTCCAACGTGAAGATCGTTAAAGGCTAAGAACAGTCGAATAATTAGGCCTTCCGGGCTCTGCGGTCTTGAATCCAGGGCCCTTTTCATTTTTTAGTAGCCTGGAGTTCAGTTGCCTTTGGTTGCCTGTATCGCTATCCTTCCGACGCGAAAGATAAGCCAGACCTGGATAAATCGGATTCTGTTCCCCAGATGCGTAAAAGTAAGTTCGTTAAACTAAAACTGCGCGAGGCCAGCTTCATCAGCCGCGCGTTGTTGTCCAGTCGTCATCCCGTTTTGGCGCACCTGATTCCGATGCGGCGTTGCAATCTTGCCTGCGGCTACTGCAATGAATATGACCACACCTCTGCTCCAGTACCGGTTGATGTGATTAAGAGCCGGATCGATAAGCTCGCTTCTTTGGGAACGTCGATCGTAACTATCTCCGGCGGCGAGCCGATGATGCACCCGGAACTGGACGACATCATTCATCACATTCGCATGCGCGGAATGATCGCGGGCTTGATCTCAAATGGTTATTACTTCACTCCCGAACGCATCAAGCGGCTGAACAAAGCGGGTCTCGAGTATTTGCAAATCAGTATTGACAATGTTGAGCCGGATGAGGTTTCGCGTAAGAGTCTGCGCGTGCTGGACAAGAAGCTGCGTTACCTTTCCGAATATGCCGATTTTCATGTGAACATCAATTCGGTGATCGGCGGCGGGATCAAGAATCCGGAAGACGCGCTTTCGGTTGCGCGTCGGGCTGTCGAACTAAAATTTTCCACCACGGTTGGCGTGATTCACGACAACGATGGGACCTTGAAGCCGCTGTCGCCGAAAGAAAAAGATCTCTTTCAGCAGGTGAAGAAGCTAGGCAACAAAGATCATGCGCGGCTGAATTGGTTTCAGGACAGTATCGCCGAAGGCAAACCTTACAACTGGCGCTGTCGCGCGGGCGCTCGCTATCTCTACATTTGCGAGGATGGTCTGGTCCATTGGTGCTCGCAGCAACGCGGCTATCCCGGTATTCCGCTCGAGCAGTATTCGATGGCGGATTTTGATCGCGAATACAACACCGAGAAATGGTGCGCGCCTACCTGCACGTTACAATGCGTTCATCAGGTGGGGATTCTGGATAATTGGCGCGATCCGCAGCACGCGCCCGGACAGACAAAGCCGGAAAATTCGCTGCAAGATACTATCCACGAAGTGCTGCGGGCAGAGTAAACGCTGCTAATTCTCAACCGATCCTGTAAACTTTCTTATGCCAACCGTGCTACGGATCGGCAGATTTCGCTTTTACTTCTTCAGCAATGAGCGAGACGAACCCGCGCATATTCATGTTAAGGCCGCTGAGAACCAAGCGAAGTTTTGGCTGAACCCATTACAGCTTGCGTCGAATTACGGGTTCGCAAGTCGAGAGTTAAAGCAGCTTGAGCGGTTGGTTGCGGAAAACGAGTCGTTTTTCCTGGAGGTCTGGAATGAGTACTTTAGTAGGCAATGACGCTAAATCTCAACGAGCCTTTGTTCCCACAACGGCGTTGGCAAAGTCTGTCGATTTTGATGAGGACACTATGCACGTGCTACTTACCGATGGGCGCCGCATTAGCGTGCCGATAACCTGGTTTCCTTTATTGCTCAAAGCTTCACCGGAACAACGAACAAAATGCGAAATTGGCGGCGGGGGAACCTCGCTGCATTGGCCGGAACTAGACGAGGATTTGTCCGTAGCTGGGTTGATGGCAGGCGCAGATCTTCAAAGCTCTTAAAAGCCCAAGCCAGTTGTTTCGCTGATGACCAACTACGCAACGGTCTGATGTATATCCCCGCCAACCGTAAACAGCGTCACTGAACTTGAAAGTCCCAGGCCGGAGAGTCTGCCGGCCATGACTACGATCATCTCGCCTTTTTCAACGGCCCCGCTTTCCAGCAAAGTTTTTTCTCCTACTTTGAGCATCTCTTCGGTCGAATCGGCGTGAGGCATGATCAGCGCTTCGACGCCCCAGATCAGCGCCAACTCATTTCTTACATCCGCCGAATTAGTCAAAGCAATGATCCTTTGTCCCGGACGCAACGCCGAAAGCCGCCGCGCCATCAGCCCGGATTCAGTCAGGACCGCGGTGACCCGCGTGCCCATCTCGGCCGCAGCGAATGTCGCAGCCTCGCACAACGCGCGACTTATGCGGCCAGACTGCCGGCCAACCAACTTCATGATGTTGTCGGTTTCCGGCTCCCTCCCGGATTCCGCGGACTCAATGATGCGGCACATTGTTTCCACTGCGGAGACTGGATACTGACCGCTGGCAGTTTCATTTGAAAGCATCAGTGCGTCCGTGCCATCCCAGACAGCGTTGGCGACGTCCGAAGCTTCGGCGCGCGTAGGCCGCGGACTGCTGACCATCGATTGCAGCATCTGCGTCGCAGTGATAACCATCTTGCCGGCGTCGACGGCCTTTTCAATGATTCGTTTTTGATAAACCGGCACCAGCTCCACGCTGGTTTCAACTCCCAAATCGCCGCGCGCCACCATGACCGCGTCGGCAGTGGCAATGATTTCGTCGAGATGATCGATCGCTTCGGCCTTTTCAATTTTCGCCACCAGTGGCGCGCGTCCGCCCGCATCGCGAATCAACGCTTTTGCGCGCGCGCAATCTTCGGCCCGGCGAACAAATGATAACGCGATGTAATCCACATTTTGCGCCACGGCCCACTGCAAATCATCCAGGTCTTTTTCGGTGAGCGAATCAATCGGCAAGGAAACGCCGGGCAGATTGATGCCTTTACGCTCGCCCAGGATTCCGCCATTGATTACACGGCAAACCACATCGGTCCTGGTCGTGCTTTCAACCAGCAACGCAATTGCGCCATCATCAAGCAAGAGTCTGCTACCTGGTTCGACAACGCGAGCGAGATCCGGGTAGTTGGT
>DASQPM010000034.1:0-5280 GCA_035643935.1 Pyrinomonadaceae bacterium
CTTGTGCCTCGGCCTAATGGTCACTCAGGGAACACATTATGAATTGACCTTGAAGCGCGACCAGTGTTTGTAAAGTGCCACGTAACTTCATAACCTGCTGCGCCATCCGCACCATGCATAGCAACGACTACTATTTCCGAACGGGCGCCAAATCTGATTGTGATGTAAGGAGCCTTTAGGTTTGGTTGATAGCAATCGTCATAGACTCGCTTCGGTACGTGGATTTCACGGCCGTTTAAATAGAGCTTCATGGAAGCGATTTCTACTTGAGGTGCGTAACCATCGATTGCGCCAAAGACCGAGCGTCCATCAACAGTCGTGCTACCGCGTCTAACACCTATCCTATGATGTGATCCGTCAAATGCTCGTGTTTCGAAAATGATTTTCGCGAAATTAGCGCCCGCTTGAGCCTCAAATGGGAAGGTACCAATAAGGTTAGACTGCGCCTCTAAGTTTGTGAGACCTGATAGAATAATCAGTATCCCAAAGAAAATCTTCATGTCGAGCAAAAGAGGCATAACAATTTCATTGTCACACAAAAGTTAGTGAGTCCGGACGTCGTCAGCTCTTGGGAGCGTAGTAACCTTCTCTGGCCCGGACCAAGGCTTTATCTGACACACCACGCAGCTCAACGCGAATCGCGCGAAACTTTCCATCGCGGTTTTTATTCGTCGGGTAGTAGCCCAAACTGTATTGCGTCCCGATTTCAGTAGCAACGCGTGCAAAAGCAGCGCGCGCATCCTGAAGACTGTTGGCGATGAAGTTTCTGCCGCCGCTGTCCTTTGCCAGATCGTTCATCTCCTGGCGCGCCAGATTGTAAAGATCGCGGCTGATCTGCATTCGCTCAAACGGTCCCATCGCACAAAAATCCATAAAGTCTTCAGCCTTCGCTCGCGGGTAAAATATGCGCTGATAACGCTGTAGTTGTTTAGCTGAAAGCGACAGACGGCCATCGTCTTCACAGTCTTTGAGTAAGCGATCCTCTACAAAATCTTCGGTGTTGACTTGTATAAAGTAAGAAGCGACACCCGCACGCAGCAACGCGGCGCGTACTGACGCGAAATCGGAGTCGCTGGTTGAATCGACGCCGTCCGTCAGGGCCACGACGGCGCGGCGGCCCCGCATTTCCTCAGTCGGCTTTTCGCGAAAAACGTCCGACGCAATTTTTCCTAACGCATCGTAAAAAGGTGTGCCATTACTCGTTCCCAAATTCTCGATAGCTTTGCTGAGTGTCTTGCGATCGTCCGTAAGTCTGGTGAGCACGTCAACTTTTGCCAATACCGACTGTCCCTGTCGCGCGGTTTTGAAGCTAACCATCGCCACGCGATCGCCAGGACGCAGTGCAGCGATGAAAGCGTTTGCTGCCTGGCGTATCAGCGCAAGGTCGGCGCGCGTGGAACCGGAGGTGTCCAATAACAGCGCGATCTCAAATGGAACATCAGTGGTGGCGAAGTTTGCGATCTTCTGTGGCTGGCCGTTTTCGTAGACGAGAAAATTTTCTTCGCGCAAACCTGCCACCGGACGGCCACCGCTATTTGTTACCACTGCCGGTACCGACACGAGTTGCGTATCCACGCGCACGACGTCGCCTTCATTCACTTCTTCAGTTTGTGTTTTCTGACTTCCTTTCGCAGCTTGTTCGTCGGCACCCGCAACGCGACGTGGCCGTTGTTGCTTTGCCTCATCCTGCGCAGCGGCAGCAAACCCGAAGCTGCCAATCAGTAACATGCCAATAGCCAAAAGGCCGAATACCGAAGACAACGCCGCGAATTTCAGAAGTGACCGCATTGGAATTTCGCCAGAATTAGCCAGGGAGTTTAGGACGAACTTTTGCAGAAGACTATAACCGAAAATGCGAAGCAACAAAACTGTCAAGCCCGCCATTGCAGCGGTGCGTGGGTTTCTTTCGGGTCGGGAGAAAAAAAAGAAGTGCAGTCGGGGAAATGCATTTGGCCCCAAATCTCCAGGGACTTTGCCTCGCTTAGCCAATGGCCGGCGTTGGGGGGCGATAGGCGAATGGGAGTCTATTTCGCAGTGATGCCCAATTAGCGATAACTAATCTGGAAATTAGGCACCAAATAGGAATTTATTTGGATCACAGGATCCTCACCTCAGGAGGCCCAACTATGAATTTCCAAAATATCCCCGCCTGGCATTCCAAGAAACCGAATGTTGCGAACGTGTACCACAACAATGCCAAGTGCGATGCCGGAAGTCGAATAGAAACTCAGCAGGTTGAGCAAGGAACCGGCGGCAGGCCGCTCTGTAGGCGGTGTAAATCATTGAACACGAGAATGCAATCTGAGAGGGAACTTTCATTGCCAAGGCTTGATTCCCCAACTCTACGATGATCTGAGGGCCCTCCCGCTTTTATGCTTTTGAGGCGTTGTCTGAGTGAGTGCCGGGGACTCTTCTTGCGTCTATTGCCCAAGCCTAATGACCACACCACCAGTTCTAACCCTCACCTTGACAGTGTCGCTGCGCTTCTCTTAGCATGACGGCTCATCGTATTGCAGTTAGCGATGACATGATCTTTGGTTGGAAACTCGCGGGCACGTATGTCAATGGTAGACGGCTTCCCTTACAAGGAAGAGGTTGGGGGTTCGAGTCCCTCCGCGCCCACCAAAAAGCAGAAGTCAGAAGTCAGAAATCAGAGGTCAGCACGGAATGCCACGCTGACATCTGACCTCTGACATCCGACCTCTGTTCTCGCGGAGTCGTAGTTCAGTTGGTTAGAACGCCGGCCTGTCACGTCGGAGGTCGCGGGTTCGAGTCCCGTCGGCTCCGCCACTTTAAAGCGGTTGCTCTTTGATAGAAGAGCAGCCGCTTTTCATTTTTGATTTCGAAGTTTACAGTACAACCTTTAGGTTGCTGCCCACGCGAGTAATCAAGCTAAGGCTTGTATTCTCAATCACCATTAGAATGATCTCCGTCTCTGAAGCGATTCAAATTGTTAGGGACCAAACTCGCACGCTGGTTGCAGAGCGGGTTGAGCTGGCGAACGCCTTGGGTCGCTATCTCGCTCAAGACATCATCGCGGACTCCGATCTGCCGCCATTCGATCGTTCACAGATGGATGGCTACGCAGTGCGCGCGGCTGACACAGCAACTGTTCCGGCGAAACTAAAGATAGCTGGCGAGTCAGCAGCCGGACGTGGCTGGCACAATGAATTGAAGCAGCACGAAGCGGTGCGCATTATGACCGGCGCGCCCGTGCCGGTCGGTGCCGATAGCGTGCAGCAGGTTGAACTCACGCGCGAACTTGGTGGCGGCTCAGAAGTTGAAGTTCTTGAACCCGTCACGCTCGGTCGATCAATCGTGAAACGAGGCAGCGAAATAAAAGCAGGCCAAACTGTTTTGCGGGCCGGCGAAAGAATTAATGCCGGCGCTGTCGCCGTGCTGGCTTCTTTTGGTTACGCACACGTGAAAGTCGGAAGACTTCCGCGCGTTGCCATCCTCGCAACCGGCAGCGAGCTGGTTAAGGTGGCCCAGCAACCCGGCAAGGATCAGATTCGCGACTCAAACAATTTTTCCATCTCGGCTTATGCAGCACTCGCGGGCGCAACGATCGAACGCCTTCCGCTCGCCGGAGATGACGTAGCACAACTGAAGCAACAGATCGCGGGCGCTGCTGAACGAAGCGACATCATCGTGACTTCCGGCGGTGTTTCCGTCGGCCGCTATGATTTCACTAAGACTGTTGTGCAAGAACTGGGCGCGGAGATTTTCTTTGAGCGCGTCGCCTTGCGGCCGGGTAAGCCGACAGTGTTTGCGCGATTGCCAAACGGCACTCTCGTCTTTGGTTTACCGGGCAATCCGGTTTCAGTTTCAGTTACCTTCAATCTCTTCGCGCGAGTTGCCATCCTTGCGATGCAAGGCACGGCAGAAACTGAGCTGGAATCTGGTACGGCGGTTCTCAGCAAGAGCGTCAAACCTGCAAAAGATCGCGACAGTTATCTGCCGGCCCGACTTTCTACTAATGAGAATGCACAATTGACCGCAGAACCGTTGAAGTGGGGCGGCTCTTCGGATTTCGTCGGGTTTGTAAGAGCGACGGCGCTGATAATCGTTCCGCAGGCGAGCGAGATAGTGGAAGCGGGAACGAAGGTGCAAGTCGTGTATCTCCCGGTCTGATTAACATTTCAAATGAGGGAAACTGATCGCAAGACCTGGAGCGCAAGCGCGCATGAACGCAAGGTGGAAAACCTTTACGGCGGTGGAATCGAAAACTATATCGATCACCACGACGGTTATTTGAATTTCGGACTCTGGGAAGAGGGCATTGCTGATTACGTTAAAGCCGCCGAAAACCTGGTGCATCGCATGGGCACAATTCTCGGCCTGAACGAAAGCAGCAAACTGCTGGATGTCGCGCCCGGCATGGGCACGCAAGACATTTATTTGTTTCACAAGTTTGCACCACTTTCGATCGACGGTCTCGATGTAACCTGGGGACACATTCAGCACGGCCGGCGGCGAGTACAGGCAGCGCAGATTGAGGAACGTGTCCGCTTTCATCACGGCACCGCCACGCAGATTCCCTTCCCTGATGAAAGTTTCACGCACGTATTGAGTATTGAAGGTCCAGAACACTTTGACACCCGCGAAAAGTTTTTGCACGAAGCGAGACGCGTGCTACAGCCGGGTGGCGTCATCGCCATGGCCGACTTCATCATGAAAAGACCGCCGCGCAATGTGATTGAGAAAATCGTCGCCGAAGCGGCGCGCAAGTTGTGGCAAGTGCCACGAGCGAATGTTTACCCGGCGACGGTCTATGAAGAGAAGATGCGCAGCGCCGGCTTTGACAAGGTCGAGATAACCGAGATGGGAGCGGCTGTAATTCCCGGCTACTACTTCGAACAGATGCGGCCCGAGACTATTCGCGCGATCAGCAAAATTCGTGGCTTCGCCTTAGCCCGACTTAGTCTGCTGCTGGACATTGCCGTCTATCGCGGCTTCACCATGGGTTTGTTGGAATACGTGTTGGTGCGCGGTGAACGAAGGTAGGATGCCGAGCTTGCGACTTACTGGGACCGCGGGCGTCTCGCCCGCATCAAGCAACGCGTTCACTCAACGCACAGTTGAACCAGGCAACTCAGCGATGTGGCATTCCACCAAGGAGGGCGAGACGCCCGCGGTCCCAGTGAGCTACTTGATCCTCACTGTCGGCGCTTAGTGCTTGTGTACGAGTTCGCAGTTTTTATCCCAATGAACGCAAGTGTAGCTTCCAACCGGCGAAAGAACTTGAGCTTATTCAAAAGCGGATTGAGCCAACCGTTA
>DASQPM010000035.1:0-3247 GCA_035643935.1 Pyrinomonadaceae bacterium
GTGCGCTCGTAGCTATAAACATCTCGCCCCTCCGGGGCGAAAACGAATTGCACCTTGCCAAATCTCCAGGACTTCAAATCGGAAATGCGGTCTCATTGATTTGCCGCCTTAACGCTTTACTCTTGGCTCTTGGCCATCATGAAGAGCGGCTGAATGATGGCCCAGGCAGCGCCAAGTGCAGTCTGTTTGTAGCGGACTTTTACGTCGCGCCAGCTCAGAAAGTAGAGCAGCTCGCGATAGTCCCACAGCTCGCGAAAACCAATCGAGGTCAGCCGCTTGGCGGGTCGATCGAGAATGTGGGAAGTTCGAAATTCGGATTTCGGATTTCGGATTTTGCTTCAGCCACAGTTAGCCATCTTCCATTAACCTAGCTCTCAATGTCCCTGGCGCAGATCAAAACTACTTGGCGCTGACGCTGGCGGTGGCGGCGGCGCGTTGTCTTCAAGGTCGGTCTTGTAGTGGTTCGAAGCGTAGTAGCGCTGGTAATAATAATAGTCGCTCGATTGGAGATTGACGTTGTTAAGAACGACGCCGAAAACCTTTGCGCCCACATCGTGTAGTAACTGACGCGAGCGCCGCACTACGTGACGCGAACTCTTCCCGCCATGGACCACCAGCAAGACACCATCAACCAGCGACGAGATGAGTACGCCGTCTGTGAATGAGTTGATTGGCGGCGAATCTACAACGACATGGGTAAACTCAGCTTGCAGCAAGGTCATCAGCCGGCGCATTTGTTCTGAGCCCAGCAACTCCGCCGGGTTCGGCGGGATTGGACCGGAAGTCAAAACGTGCAGTCCGGTCACTTCATCCCTGGAAATCATTGCCAGGGTATCTTCGCGTGACAAATCGCTGGACAATATTGAGCTGAGGCCGGGCCTGTCAGAAAAGCCAAATATCGACCGCATCCGAGGGCGGCGCATGTCGGCGTCAATCAGCAGCACGCTGGCGCCGGTTTGACTCAAACTAATTGCGGTGTTTACCGCGGTAGTAGTTTTGCCTTCTCCAGGCAGACTTGATGTCACCAGCAACGAACGCGGTGCGCGGCCGGCAGTTGAGAGGAGTAAGGAAGTGCGCAGGTGGCGGTACGATTCAGCCATTGGCGAGCGACTGTCTACGTTCATCAATAGTTCCTGATTGCCGGCATGGCCGTTGCGCTTTTGCAGTGCGCCCGGTCCAGCAACCAGACGGCGCCGGCCCATGCCGATTGCCGAAGGAATGACTGCCAGTGCGGGCAGGTGCAGCAGGCGTTCGACTTCATCCGTTGAGTGAATGGTATCGTCGAGATATTCGAGGAAGAGCGCCAGGCCAATTCCGAGTCCCAGTGACAGGAACATGGCCAGCATGACTGTTCGCATGCGGTTGGGACCAATTGGAGCAGCCGGAGTAATCGCGTAATCGACAACCGAAATGTTGTTTGGCTTGCTGGCCATGATCACGTCATTCTCTTTTGAGCGCTGCAACAGGCTGTCGAGCAAAGTTTTGTTTGTATCAATCTCCTGCTGGATGATGCGATAGTTGATGGCTGCTTCGTTTTGCGTCACCGTTTCGCCGCGTGATTGCTGAAAGGCCGCCCGCAGCGCCTGCTCGCGGCCGAGCGTTTGGCGATATTTCGTTTCCAGGTTGGTAAGCAGCGTGTTCGTCTTGCGGCTGCGAACATCTTTCACCTGCCGTTCGAGTTCTGCGATTTGTTGATCGACCTCTTTGACTTCCGGGGCCTCTTCAGTTGCATCAACCATCAGCAGCGCGCGTTTCTGGCGCAGGTCCGCAAGCTTACTTTCAGCATCGCCGGCTTGTTTGTTATCTCCCTCTGCCAGCGCAGTGGCCGCGCCCGGGGCCTTGGCGGCATTGAAGGCTGCTTCCGCAGTCTTCCGATCGTTTTCGGCTTCCAGCAATTGTTTGTTAAGACCGGCAAGTCGTTCGACGACCGTATTCTGGTTTGCGTCGAGCGAGATTATCTGGTTGTTCTTTGCATAGTTGACCAAACGCTCTTCATCGCTGCGAATAACCTGCTGTAGCTCGGCGATCCGCTTTTGCAAAACGTCGCCGGTGCTGGCGTTTGACTCGGTCTTCTTTTCCAGATTGTTGAAAACATAAGTCTCGGCGATGGCGTTGCAAACCTTCGATGCTACCTCGGGATCAGTGTGCGTGTAGCTGATATCAATCAGCCGCGTCTCTTTATATAAACCGCGTGATTCCTTTACCGGGTCGACGCGCAAGCCACCAAGAATTGCGCCGACGTAGGGAGACAGGCGTTTGGCTTCGACCAGATCTTCCTGCGAAGTTGTCGGGGCCACGGTTGTTCGCAGTTGTAATTCGTCTTTTGGTTTCGACGGGTCGGGCTCAGAAACATTACCGCCAAAACCCGCCATCATTTTGATGGTTTGCCAGGTAGTTCTCTTTTGCGAGCCCTTGAAGAAATCCGGGTTGTGCTCGAGATCAAGCGTCCTCACTACACGCCGCGCCAGACCCGGGCTGCTAAGAATCTGAAGCTGGGTGTTGAAGTAAACCGGATCGTTGAAGGCACCCATGTAATAAGGAGTCTTGCCCACCAGTGCCCCGTTGTTTTCCAAATCGACTTGAACACGCGCGCTTGACGAATAGATGTCCGGCTTCTGGGCGGCATTGATTACAGCCAGGGTGGTGATCAGGATAACAATGCTAATGACCAACCAAAGGCGCTTGCGCACCGCGCGCCAATAATCCAGCAGATGAACTTCCGATTCTGCGCTGGGATCAACTCCGTAGTTGTAAGAATGCGGAATGCCATTTGAGCCGGCGGGTCTGTCAACGGCAGTGACTGTTGGCTCTTTTCGGATTAACTCATTGGATGGATTCATAATTCACCTTACTAAAATTTCGAATTTCGAATTGCGGATTTCGAATTGCTATTTTCAGCCGCGGATAGCTCGGATTAAAACGATCTGAAGCTGCCGGTTCACTTGTTGGACTCTAATTAGCTTACCTGCGTCATCCGCGTCTGCTTTATCGAAACTCGAAATTCTAAATTCAGAATCGCGGAGAAATAACTCAAGAAACAAAGTCTCTGGGTTGGGAAGGGTGGTTAACCCCCGCTCAGCTTGAGAGCCATCCGACCAGCGGGGGTAAACCACCCTTCCCAACCATGAGCCTTCTTACTTTGCTTCTTTCATTTGAAAGTTTTCTAAGGAATTACGCGCACAGGCAGCGATGAAACCGTCGGCGCAACGGTACCCAGCAAACTGCGCATAAAGCTTTTGCTGCCGGA
>DASQPM010000036.1:0-2714 GCA_035643935.1 Pyrinomonadaceae bacterium
GCCGCCGCACTCCAAGGAGTTGACCATTTGTTCAGAGCTTCCTAAAGTTTATCTGACATTTCCAACGACCCTAGAGCGCAGGGAATGGCAAACCGAACACGCGCGCGAAATTCGCGGTGGTAATATTCCCTATCTCATTAAGACTGATCCCGCGCAGCTCCGCGAGACAGCGCGCTACTTCAACCACATACGCCGGCTCGTTTCTCTTTCCGCGATAGGGCACCGGCGTCAAATAAGGACAATCGGTTTCGATGAGTAAATGATCGAGGGGTACCTGCCGTGCGATGGCGCGCAAGTCATCTGCCTTCTTGAATGTCAGAATGCCGGAAAACGAAATCAACATACCCAACGCAATTGCTTCTGCCGCCAACCATTGACTGCCGCTGAAGCAATGCATAACGCCGGGTAATCCTGATCCGAACCACTCGGCTCGCAGCGCGTCGCTGGTTTCCGCTTCTGCTTCGCGTGTGTGCACGATCACCGGAACTTTCAATTCGCGGGCGGCTCGCAGTTGGCGCCGAAAAACCTCAACCTGAACGTCGCGTGGAGAATTGTCGTAGTGAAAGTCGAGCCCGATTTCACCCCAGGCGATGACGCGTGAGTTCTCCTGAACGAGTTTTCTGATTTTCTCTTCGGCTTGCTGATTGTAAAGGCGCGCGTCGTGAGGATGAGTGCCGACGGCCGCGTAAACATCTTCGTTCTGCGATGCCAGAACAACTGCGCGTTCGAGTGCGCCGCTATGCGGATCGCCGGTGCCGACGGTTAGAATCGCATGTACATTGGCTTCACGCGCCCGCTGCAGGACGTCAGCGCGGTCCGCATCAAACTCTGGCCCATCGATGTGTGCGTGCGAATCAACGAACATCAAGCGTCTGGAATTGGCAGTTTCCTCTACCGACGCCCATCACAATAAGGCGACGAGTACCAATACGACAAATTGCAATATACTCGCCGGCAACCACAGCGCGAGAGCAATCCACCTATCACGCTTGGCTTTCTTATAATCAGGGTCCGTAGTCTGCAATTTGCCATATTTGATTTGCCACAAGACCAACGAGACGGGTACGCCGACGAATAGTACAAGCACACCAAATCTGGCAAAGCCGAAGATGAAGCTAACGACAAAAAACCCCCACATCGAAGCCGCCATGTTTCGTGTGACTTTCGCCAGGTTGCACGCGTCGTTAACCCTTTTCTGCAACGCGGCGCCCGCAGCGGCGGCGATCGGATCGATTTCGGCGGAGCAGAAGCGGCACTTCGCGCTGTCGCTGTAAATCATTTGCCCGCAACTCGGACAAGCAAGAATACTGGGTTGGGCCGACAAGATTGATTCGCTCATTATTCTCCTTTCACAGTTATCAGAAGATTCCTTCTTACCAACTTTTTCTTATTGTCGGAGTAATGAAAATAGCAGCAGCAACTCAGCTCATGATTCGCTAGCGTATGACGCCATGCAGGACTGGGACATTTCAAGTGTCTTGCAATGCAACCATCGCAGCCAGCGCCGCATTCTTCTGATCCTTGCCCCAGGGTGGACCAACAGTTTTCCCCAGCATTGTGACCTTGCTCGTTAAGCCACTCAGTGGTGTTGCCAACAACTTTTCCGCGCGTTCGCTCAATATCTTTTCGGGAATCGTGATGAGATTCAGTCCACACTTATTGGCCGCCCTGGCGAGCGCCTCTGGGAACAAGACGCCCTCGGCCTGGTGCATGCGAAAGTGTACGGCAAGGATCTGATCGACGCTCCATTCCGGCATGGGATTTGGTACAAGCACCGCGCAGCCTACGATTTTATGTTCCTGCTTGCGCAAGCGTTTCATCGTTGCTCGCATCTCTCGATCTGCGGTTCGATATGCTGCTTTCGTTGCCCGTTTTACCAAGTCTCGAGCAGCGTCCGGATCGAGGGCCTCGGCCGCGTGATAAGGCTGCTTCGCCCAGCGCGAATCTTTCTCCTCTACGAGTTCTATGCGGCGCCGGTCGATCACTTGCAGCTCACTGCCGGAGTTGCCAATGACAACAAGCGCCGCCCAACCAGAATGAGCCTTTAGTCCAAGCGCAACTTTCACGATTTCATTCCCTGTCCGCCGCCGTACTCCGCGATACGAGTCTTTACCAGCATGCGGACCAGTGCGGCCGGTAAAGGCCTGTCCGTAGGAAAGCGGATAGTGCCCTTACTTGTGTCATAGGACTTGAGTTCGTCCTGGTGGGCCTTCACCGGGTGAGCACCAGGGTAGAAGGCGCAGTGCTTCGCCGCCGCGCCAAAGGACACCAATAACCTTCCGTTGAGCCGGAAGCCGGGCATCTGGTAACTAATGCACTCTTCAGCCTTGGGCGCCGCGGACTTGACCGCCTTGCGAAGCTTCTCAAGCGCAGCTCGCTTGTCGTCACTCAAGGGCGCAAGGTATTCATCGATGGTCTCGGGGCCTCTGGCCAGTTTAGGTTTCATACTTCACACTTTCGAAAATGAGATTAGCGACCTTCAGTTTGCGAGAAGCAGGTTAAAGAACGAGCTTCCCGCGCCCTGATCCAAATTGTTGGGCCACGTCGATAGGCTGTCGTGTCAGTCGATCCTTGCCGGCGGGGCCGGCGACCAGACGCATCACGGCGTGTCCCAGTAGCATCATACCGGCATAGGTCGCGCCATCGGCAAGGATCGGAGCAACGCCCGGTGAGAACACCATCCACTTCGGGAACATCGTCGCGATTAGGTAATC
>DASQPM010000037.1:0-2168 GCA_035643935.1 Pyrinomonadaceae bacterium
TTCGTCGTCGCTTTCCATCATCACGTTAACTTTGCACGCTCTTCAAAAGCAGAGACTACAACTCTCCAACCGGCGTTAACTCTTTGGGCCTGGGAGCGACGGGAAGATCTTACTTTCATCGACTCTAAGCAAATCAGTGTCGCGTATTTGGCAAGAACGATTTTCCTCCGAGCAGAAGGCGTGGTTACTAAGCCGAGGCTTCAACCGCTGTCGACTCCCGCGGGAACAACTGTGATTCCAGTTGCCAGAATAGAATCTGATCGCGAAACGCCTCCGAGGCTTTCTGACAACCAGGCAAAAGATGCGGCAATCGAGATCTCTCAGCTCGCGTTGCTGCCAAACGTATTGATGGTGCAGGTCGATTTCGATGCCACCACAACTCAGCGACAGTTTTACCGGACTTTGTTAATCGAGCTTCGCAAGCGAATGCCGCCCGCGACAAAGCTATCAATAACTGCGCTTGCGTCATGGTGCCAGGGGGATAATTGGCTTGCCAATCTGCCAATCGACGAAGCGGTGCCGATGCTGTTTCGCATGGGCCACGACCGCAACGCCATTCTTTCGCGGCTGTCGGGAGATGGTTTTCGGATGACGCGCTGCGAATCAACCGCCGGCATCTCAACGGACGAACACATCGACAACTTGCCGGCGGTGTCGCGCTTATATGTTTTCAACCCGAGTAGCTGGAATCGCGACGCCCTAAATAAAGTAATGGAGACTTACGAACGATGATAAGAAGATTCGCCAAACTCCTGGCCGCCGCCTTAATTTCTTTCCTTTTGCTCGCGCCGGTGACTGCAATTGCCTGTGGTCCATTTTCACTCGATACAATTTTCAGCTTCACTGTTCACCCTGAGTATCCGCTCGAGAATTTTGCGCGCGGCGACATTGGGCTGGTCCAACCAAGTTACGCTCGATCTTATCTTTATGTTGCCTATCGGTATTTGAATGGGAATAGCTTCACGGCCGCGGAACAAACCGCGTTGGTTGAGCTTTGGCATGATCGGCTTGACCTGCGTTGGGAGCCGGCTGAAGAGCAATCGGTTAAGCGTTGGTTGGCTGCGCGAGAAAAGGTAGTGAGCGGCGGCGAAGCTCCAAAGATCGACGTCTATCGCAGTCGCGAAAAACCGAACGAATATGAAACCTACTTGAATTGTCAGAAGGATGCTTTTGAAACTGCGGCCGATACATTGGAAGCGCGTGGAAAAGAATGGGGCATAAAAAGTGCTTTACTCAAGATTTGGGTGGATGGGCAGAACCAGGTTTTTGCCAATTGCTCTGAAGGAAAACACATTCCCGATCTTTTGCCTGCGGATGCCGACCCAGGCGGTCGCGCAGACCGGCAATATCAAATCGCAGCCGCAAATTTTTACGCGGCAAATTTTGACCGGGCCCTTGCTGGGTTTCAAGCGATAGCGGCTGACCGTAGTTCGCCCTGGCGCACTTCGGCGCCATATTTAATCGCCCGGACGCTCCTGCGCACGGCGAGTCTCGGGCGCGACGAACAAAAGGTCGCATCATTAACGGCGGCGGAAAAGCAGCTGAATGGGATTGTTGGAGATAAAAAACTGGAATCGTCTCATGAAAATGCGCGCCGGCTACTTAACCTCGTCCGACTAAGATTACACCCGAAGGATGTTGTTCATGAGTTGGCAATTTCTTTGGCCGGCAAAAAGGGCGACCCAAATTTGAAGCAGGACCTTTGGGACTACACAGTGTTACTCGACCAGTTCGTCGGCGATGAGCCGGCTTCATCCAAAACAACGGCTGCTGAGCTTGGCGGAGATGCCTTGACTGACTGGATTCTTACTTTTCAGTCGGAAACGCCTGAGTCACTGGCACATGCCATCGATCGCTGGCAAACAACTGCTTCGGTTCCCTGGCTGATCGCGGCAATCGCCAAAATTGATTCAAGTAATTCCAGCGCCGACGCGCTTAAACGCGCCGCGGCTGCGATTCCATCTGACTCCCCGGCGTTTCCAGCGGCAGTGTTCCACGTTGCTCGCTTGAATATCGCCGCCGGTCGTCTTAACGAGGCGCGCGCGACGCTTGACGAGTTGCTGAACAAGCGCCCTTCTCATTTCAATGCTTCGACCATTAACTCATTGCGTCACCAACGCATGCTGGTTGCAAACAACCTCGACGAGTTTCTCAGCTACGCCCAGCGC
>DASQPM010000038.1:0-15367 GCA_035643935.1 Pyrinomonadaceae bacterium
CGGAGGCAAACCCGGAATTTGGTATAGCTCGCCCTGTTCCGCGGTCGGATCCGGAACGGAGCGAAGCAAACCCTTGGTATAAGGGTTGCCCGGCATTGCAAACAACTCTTTCGTCGGCGCCTGCTCAAAAATCTTTCCTGCATACATCACCAGCAAATGGTCGGTCATGCCGGCAACAATACCCAGATCGTGAGTGATTAAGATAACGCTGGTCCCCGTCGCTTGTTTGAGCGTCTTTATCAACTCGAGAATTTGCGCCTGAATCGTGACGTCAAGCGCAGTGGTCGGCTCGTCGGCAATCAGCAGTTCCGGTTCGCAGGAAAGCGCCATCGCAATCATCACGCGCTGGCGCATGCCTCCCGAGAATTCGTGCGGATAGTTATCAACGCGCGCGCGGGCGTCTGGAATGCCGACAGTCTCAAGCATCTTGATCGCATGCTCGTAGGCTTGTTGTTTCGTGTGCCCAAGATGCAGTCGAGTCATCTCCATCAACTGGCGCGACACCTTCATGAACGGATTCAGCGAGGTCATCGGATCCTGAAAGATCATCGCGATGCGACGGCCGCGTATATGGCGGATTGCTTCGTCATTCAAGCTCAGTAAATTCTTTCCGTCGAAGATGACCTCTCCCGAAATGATCTTACCAGGAGGCGTAGGTATCAACCGGATGATGGAAAGATTTGTAACTGACTTGCCTGAGCCTGACTCGCCAACGATGCCCAGCGTCTCACCACGCTTCAGTTGAAAGGTGATCCCGTCAACAGCCTTAACGATCCCATCTTCCGTATCGAAGTAGGTGCGCAGGTCGGTGACTTCCAGAAGATTTCCGTTGCTATTGTTCATCTTACTTAGTGGCATAGGCTTTAGCCTGTGCTCTTCCACCGCTAACACAGACTGAAGTCTGTGCTACTTCCGCAGTGGCATAGGCTTTAGCCTGTGCTCTTCCAGCTAACACAGACTGAAGTCTGTGCTACTTCCGCATTTGCGGATCCAGCGCGTCGCGCAGCCCATCTCCAAGAAAGTTTAGCGAGAAAAGCGTGACCGCCATCGTGGCGCCTGGAAATAATAGCTGCCACGGAAAGATTGCCAGATTCTGAATTCCATCCGCCGCCAGGCTGCCCCATGAAGCTAGCGGCGGCTGCACACCAAGTCCAAGAAAAGAAAGGAATGCTTCGCTAAGCATCACGGATGGAATTGTCAGTGTTGCATAGACGATGACCGGTCCCAACGCGTTCGGCACCAGATGGCGAAAGATTATCCGCGTCGTCGAGACTCCGGTAGCGCGGGCCGCCAGCACAAACTCCTGATTCTTCAAAGAAAGAATCTGGCCCCGCACGATACGCGCCATCGTTAGCCAGGAAACGGCGCCGAGCGCGACAAACAACAAGAATAATTGGCCAGTCGGGGTACTACTGCGAAACATCGCAAGCAGAACGATGACAAGGATGATGTACGGTAGCGAATAGAGAACGTCGACCAGACGCATCATCACGGTGTCGACGCGGCCGCCGAGATATCCGGCAACGGCGCCATACGCAACGCCTATCAAAAGCGACACGATCGTGGAAATGACTCCAACCATCAGCGAGATTCGGCCACCTAACAGCACTCTCGCCAGCATATCTCTGCCCGAGTTGTCGGTACCCATTGGATGCGCCCATGAAAACGAGCCATCGCCACTACTGAAGGGTGGCAGCGATCTGATCAGATTGGCATCACTGGGAATGTAATCGTAGGTGTAACCGGTAGTAGCTTTGATTATCCATGGACCAACAATCGCGCCGGCTGTTATCAGCATCACGACCACGAGTCCAAACACCGCAAGTTTATTTTTGAGTAAACGGCGCCAGGCGTCCCGCCACAACGATGTGCCAACGACGAGCTCACCCTCTTCCGCGGAGATTACTTCCGCTTCGGCCACGGCCATCTCCGGCGGCACATGGACCGGATCCTCGTGTGCTCGAAGTTGCTCTTCCGTTTTAGGCAGATCTTCTTTCATCAATAGCGGATGCGCGGGTCGAGGTACGCGTACGCGATATCGACCAGCAGATTCATCAAAAGCAATGTGATAGAAATGAAAGCGACGATGCCGAGAATCAAGGGCTCGTCGCGATTCAACGACGCCTGTATGAAATAGTTTCCCAGCCCGGGCAGTGCGAAAATTCTTTCAACCACCACCGTGCCGGTAAGCAAAAGCGCAAGGGCAGGACCTGTAAACGACACAACCGGCATTATCCCCCCGCGCAGTGCATGGCGAATTACGACTGCTTTTTCCGATAAACCTTTCGAGCGCGCTGTGCGGATATAATCCGAGCGCAATACTTCCAACATTCCCGCGCGCGTCAGGCGCGCGATGTAAGCCATATAGATCGCCGAAAGCGTCAGCACAGGCAAGACGATGCCCCGGCTAATTAATCCGGACCAACGCGCAGGTGGAAACCAATAAAGATTAAGCGAAAGTCCGAGGACCAAAATGGGACCGAGGACGAAATTGGGAATTGAAATCCCGATCATTGCCAGGGCCATGGAGAGATAGTCCCAGGCAGAGTTCTGCTTCAATGCCGCCACCGATCCGATAAACACACCGACGCTCAATGCCAACAAGTATGCGAGAAACCCTATTCCTGCAGACACCGGCAACGACCGAACGATGATCGCATTCACCGATTGCCCTTCGTACTTCAGCGAAGTGCCAAAATCCAGACGCACGATGTGACTCATGGTGCGGCCATACTGAACGTACCAAGGCTTATTCAGGCCATACTTTTCGCGGATGTTATTCTCAATAGATTTCGGAATCTTCTTTTCGCCGGAATAAAAATTTCCCGGCGCAAGACGGATCAAGCCCCAGGTGAGCGTGATCACAACAAAAATGGTGGGGATTGTAATTAGGAGCCGGCGGATGATGAAACGTAGCATTAGTTGGCCGTTGGACAGACATCCCTGTCTGTCTTTGTAGGACAGACATTCCTGTCTGTCTTTGTAGGACGGACATTCCTGTCTGGCCCTTCAGCACTGCAAACAGGCAGAGATGCCTGTCCTACTAATCAGCAGTCGAAGGCGTCGAGTAATCCCACTTCGCGCTATCGCGTTCGATGTAGACAAACTTCCAGGCAAAGAGTGATCCGGCGTTGGGAAACATCCCCTTCACATAAGGCTTCTTTAGCCAATTCACCGCACCCGTCTCGATGGGAATGATTGGTTGCGACTCAAGCATGTAGGTCTCAGCCTTCGACATCAATTCAAACCGCTTCGCCTGGTCGGGCGTTCGATTGGCCTCGTTCAACATGTCCACGTATTTCTCGTCCCACCAACCTGTGGAGTTGTCGTTCTCGTTTGTGTAGTAGAGACTCAGGAACGTGAACGGATCCAGGTAATCGGCCGACCACGCGCCAAACGAAAATCCCTTGTAATCCAGTTTCGATCTTACGTCGACGAACGTCTTGAATTCCATTGCGCGCACGGGCACTGTAATTCCGAGGTTCTGTTTCCACTGTGCCTGCATGTACTCAGCCATAATCTTGTTTGACGTGGCTGTCGGGAACAGATACTCGACCTGACTCACTGGAAACTTTGGACACTGATAACTGCCGTCGCCCTTTTTCGTAACCGCATATCCAGCTGCCGCCAGTAACTGCCTTGCCTTCTCGGCATCAAACTTCGAACCCTGCGGCAAAGGATAGCCATGAAAAATTCCGTAGGGCGTAATTCCCGGCAGCGGCTTGGTAATCTTTCGCCACTTGATCCAGGTATCTTTATCAATCGCCAGATCAAAAGCCTTGCGAACGCGCACGTCGTCCAGCGGCGGCTTTGTTGTATTGATGTTGATGTAGATACTTGCCGCCTCGGGCGCGTCCATCCAGTCTCTTTTGTCACGCACATACGCGACCCAGGCATTCAACACAGTGTGATTGTAAAGCGCATCCACTTCCCCGACCTTGTAGAGATTCAAAGCCGTCGGCAAATCGGCAGTAGGAAAGAATTGTATCTGGTCCAGGTGAACGTTGGCGGCGTCCCAATACATCGGGTCACGTTCCACCGTCAGAATGTTATAGGGCTTCCATTCTTTTAATCGAAACGGACCACAAGTCATGATGTGTCCCGGCTGCGCCCACAGTTCCCTGTATTGTTCAAATGCTTTCTTAGGGACGAGTCGGAAAAACTGATTAGCCAACAAGCCCTTAAAAAACGGAGCCGACTGGCTTAAGGAAATACGCACGATGTAATCGTCTACGGCTTCAATGCCGATGTCTTTGCCTTCGATCTTAACGAAGTCCTTGCCCGCCACTGCCGCCTGTAGTTTCGCATCCTTCGCCAACAATTTGTTTCGCGACTTCTCGTCTCCAGGAAGCGTCAGCCTGGTCGGCGAATGCATCAACCGGTGAAAAGGCGTATCCGCGTCGGGCACTTTCTCTTTTTCTGTCGGTTTGTATTCGGTCGCCGGCGAAACTGCCTGTTCGCTAAGTGGCGGGGCCGCTTCCGACGCCGGTGCGAAATCGCTCTCCAGCAGAAACTTATCTGTCTGCGGATCGTGAACGAATACGGCGCCGGAGTTGTAAGCCTGCGCATACTTTATATAAAAGCCGAGGCTTGCACCGCGCGCGAGAGTTTCAGGCGCCAAACTCCTGCGGAAACTCCAGACAATGTCGTTAGCGTTAATTGGATCGCCGTTTGACCAGCGCGCGTTTTTCCTTATGTGGAAAGTGAATTCAGAAGAATCGTTGTTTTCGTCCCAGCGTTCCGCCAGTGCCGGAATCGGATCCATTGTCTTCGGATCATATTCAACCAGACCTTCGTAGAGTGCCATCAGGATTCGCGCTTCGGGGAGGCCTGTGGTCTTTTGCGGATCAAGACTCTCAGGCTCATCGCCGGTGATGTAGCGCAGGACGTTGCCGGGGGCTGGAGCTATCCTGCCGAAGAATTCTTCCTTGCTTGCCATGGCGCGGCAGGAAATTGACCCGACCACGAGCGATAGAAGCACGAGCCCTGCGAGTATTTGTCTGTAGTAACTACCAGCCATCGTTTTCCGTGGCAACCGATTGATGAAGGGGAATGTCAGACGGAAGTTAACACGCCAAAAACGCATTATCAAGATTCTTATTACGACCCGTTGCTTTGTTTAATGTGGGGGAGACGCAGGCGGCTTCCAGTTTCCATCTATTCGGACTTTTTTTAATGACGGTGCATCGAGGACGTTGGCGTCAAAGCCGCTCACGTACGGCTTCACCAGCGCATATGACGATGCGAAATAGACGGGCATGGCGCTCAAATCATTTAATGCTTGCGCTTCAGTATCAATTGTAGGAAGCAAAGGTGGGGTCCTGCCGATGGCAACGGCGGACTTGCTTGTCACGGAACTCTCAATGCCCTGCTTGTTTAGTTGTTCTGTTTGCCTTTCAATGGTTGTGGCCGGATAACTTTCGCCAAACAGCATACGAATATTCGTAAGTTCATCCGTCGTTTGCATTACAATGCCGCGTCGCACTACATCAAAGTCTCCGGTTCTAATCGCGGTCTCATAATCCTCCCAGTTTCTAACGACTAACTCCGTCTGGATATTCAGCACGCTACGCCACATCGCCGAAATCGCCTGGGCCACCACGCGCTGCTGTTCGTTTCGATTGATCAGCAAGCGCACGACTGGAAAGTTCTTGCCGTCAGGAAAACCCGCTTCGGCCAGTAATTGCTTCGCCCGGCGCTCATCCTTCTCCAACAGGTCAGATTTACCCACTACGGCCTGGGATGCGTCAGTCTGACTTTGAGGCAGGAAGCGTTTTGCCGGCTCAGTCGCGCCGCCTGTTTCATCCGCGCTGATGCGATCGCGATCGATCGCAATGGCGAGCGCCTCGCGAACCCGAACGTCATCAAAAGGTGCGCGCTTAGTGTTGAAAGTGTAATAGGTCAAGGCGCCGAACGTCGCCCGCCGAAAATCTGCGTAGGGCGCGAGTAATTTGATAGCGAGTGGTTCGAGCGCGGCATTCGTCACTGCATCGACCTGGCCGGAGCGATAGGCTGCCAGCGCCGATTCCGTGTCGCGCGCGCCGACAAACTCGACGCTCTGCAGCGTCACCTGTTGCTTGTCCCAATAGTTTTCGGCACGCGCGAGTACAACCCGGTCGTTGTCGGTTTTTGCAACTGAGAAAGCTCCATTGGAAAGCAACTCACTGGCGGACAACTTACCCAGCGGAATCTCGCCGCCTAGTTTTACCGGACGAAAGACAGGATGGGCCACCAGCGCGGGAAAGTTCATGTCCGGCTGTCGCAATCGCACGCGCAACACACGGTCTGAAAGAGCTTCAGCACCAAAGGCGCGGGGCGATTCCCGACTGGACGCTTCAGCGGAGTTTGTGTTTGACGGCGCTGGTTGCGCTGTGCGCGACGGCGACACCGGAGGTTCCTTTTCCGCGCCTACAATGTTCGCGAGCAAATCCGTGTGCGGAGCAAGCTCGCCGAGTTTCACTGTCCGCTGCCACGAACTGACAAAATCCTGCGCCGTCACCACTGCGCCGTTGGACCAGCGAGCATCGTCGCGCAAATAAAAAGTCCACACTCGCCCGCCATTTGACGCTTCCCACCTGGTCGCAACGGCGGGCACCGGCGTCAACGTTCGTGGATCGTAATCAGTTAGTCCTTCAAAGATTGCGCGCACCAGGTCCGTGTCAGGAGGCGCAGCAGCAAAGGCTGGATCAAAGGTTTGCGGCAGTCCACCGTCGCTCCACCGGAACTGTTGCGCGCCGGGCACTGCGACGCGGCCGTAATAAGGCTCGATCTTTTCATTGAGAAAACAGCCGGCATGGCTAAAAGCCAGCGTTACAAGCAGAGTGGTTGCCAAAAATGCGCGAGTGGCTTGTCTTCGCGGCAGAATGTTTCCAATTAAAGGCATCAATGTGAATTGCACGCCTGCGCAAAGCTGTTGCGGCTGCTAATGCAGTTTAGAGTACAGCTTTAGCTTTGCGGTCGGAAATCGGCAGCCTAAAGGCCGGACTCTGAACCTCTAGTGCGTTGCTGTCCATCCAAATTCAAATCTTGCAGTAGCGCAGCGTAGACTTTTTCGGTTTGCCGGCGTGTGTCGTCGAAGCCGTCTGAAGTGTCAATCAGGTAATCGGCAAACTTCTTCTTCTCGTCCTGGCTCATCTGCGCCCTAATTCTCTGCTCTGCTTCTTCGCGGCTGAAATTGTTTCTCGACATCACGCGCTGAATCTGAATTTCCGGGCTACAGTGAACAACAATCAACTTGTCGAACCGTTGGTAACCGCCTGATTCGATCATCAGGGCAGCATCTACCACAGCGATACCGTTTGGACTGACAGCTTCCCACTCCCGCATCAATTCATCCTGACGCGCAATAATGTAGGGATGAAGTATTGAGTTAAGCGTGGCGCGCCGCCCAGGATCGCTGAAGACGAGATTGCCGAGTTTTGTTCGATCAAGTGCGCCGTTGGATTGCAAAACGTCTGCGCCAAATTCAGCAACTACTTTTTCAAGCGCGACCGATGTTGGCGCCACGACTTCCCGCGCTGTCACATCGGCATCGAGCAAATGACAACCAAGTTCAGCGAGCACGCCGGCGACAAACGATTTGCCTACACCAATCGATCCTGTTAGTCCTACGCGCAACATGACTAGCAAAGAGTAAACAGTAAACAGTGAACAGTACGGAATGACGAACGTCTTGTTTGCTCTTGCCGTTCACTGTTTACAGTTCACTGTTTGCTGTTTACTTACTCCATTCCTCTCCGCAGCTTTGCTGCCTTTACTGTATTTCGCATCAACATCGCTACGGTCAGTAGTCCAACGCCGCCCGGAACAGGTGTGCGGCGCCCGGCGACGGCGTCCGCCTCCGCTGGATTTACATCCCCTACGAGGGTGTAGCCACGTTTGGAAATTGCTTCAATTCGCTTTTCGGCTTCGGCGCCGAATAATTTTCTTGCTGTAGCTTCATCAGTCACGTTGTTCATGCCCACATCGATGACCGTCGCTCCCGGCTTGATGTGTTCGCCACCAATGAGCCCGGGATGGCCGATCGCAACAATCAACAGATCTGCTTCGCGCGTGACTGCCGCCAGATCGCGCGTGCGCGAGTGACAGATAGTAACGGTTGCGTCCCTTTGCAAAAGCAGTTGCGCCATCGGCCTGCCTACGATTTGGCTGCGGCCGACTACGCAGGCGCTGGTCCCTGCTATTGGTATTCCCGATCGATCCAGTAACTCAATCACACCTGCGGGCGTACAGGGCGCAAACGCCGGCTTGCCCAGTGCTAATCGTCCAACGTTTAGCGGATGAAAGCCGTCAACGTCCTTTTGCGGATCTACTGCCTCGATGATTTTGTCTGCATCGATTTCCGCCGGCAGCGGCAGTTGGACCAGGATTCCGTCAACGTCGTCGCGGTCGTTGAGTGAAGCGATAAGATCCAGCAGCTCAATAGAGTCTGTGCGCGCCGGCAGCCCATGATGTTCCGACCTGATGCCAACTTCTTCACTGGCTTTTATCTTGTTCCTAACGTAGACCGCCGAGGCTGGATCGTCGCCCACCAGCACTGCTGCAAGACAAGGCTTGACCTGATGATCTTTCCATAGTCGTTCCACCTCGCGCGCAGTTTCCAGTTTGATCTGCGCTGCGACGGCGGCCCCGTCGAGCAGTTGCGCGCGGCGGGCGGTGTTGGTCGTGGATTGCGGCATGTTGTTCTAACAGTTGGTCCCTTTAACAAGCGTAGAACTTTCGTGCTAGGTTACACCGAGATGAGTCGATTTGCATTGTGGGTTGACAAACACAGAACCGGGAGCGGTAGCGACCGGGTCGTACTTGCGATAAACAACACCTACATTCCACGGATCGCCCAGAAGGCTAGCTTACAATGACGGTCACCTCCACATTTCGCAGACCCAGTCGCTACCGCTCCCGGTTCTGTATTCGTCGACCCACGATAAAGCAGAGCCTCGTTCTTACGCTTTGCTTCGTTTCGCTCATTGTCATTTCAGGCTGTCGTCATCAACGCACACCTTCGGCAACGGAAAAGCATTACGACTTGAAGGGCAAGGTGGTGCTGGTTGAGAAGGACCAGCATCTGGTCACCGTCGCGCACGAAGATATCAAAGACTATATGCCGGCGATGACGATGCCGTTCGCTGTCGGTGAAGACTGGTGGTGGATTTTCGAACTGCCGCTGGTTCCCGGCGATCATATTAACGCGACGCTCATAGTAGACGGCGCAAAGTCATGGCTCGAGGACGTAGTAATCGCAAAAGAGGGTTCTGATAGTGGGGCGCCAGTGAGTGGTGAGGGCATTGGTCCGAAACCAGGCGACGAGGTGCCCGATTATCGTCTTATCAACCAGGACGGCAAAGCGATTCGCATTCACGACTACCGTGGCAAAGCGCTGGTTCTGACTTTCATCTACACGCGCTGCCCGCAACCGGATCAGTGCGCTTTGATGAGCAACAACTTCGCGGCGATCGATCAGGAGCTGCAAAAGGAACCTGAGCTTTATGCGAAAACGCATCAGCTCAGCATTAGTTTTGATCCCGAATACGACACGCCAAAGGTGCTGCACAGTTATGGAGCAGCTTTTACCGGCAGATATTCAGATGAGACATTCGCACATTGGGAATTCGCCTCCGGCAGCACGGATGAGGTGAAAGGAATCGCACAATATTTCGGGATGCGTTATTACCTGGATTCTGAAACAGGTAACCAGCAAGTTATTCACTCGCTGAGGACTGCTGTGATCGGTCCGGACAGCAAGGTCATCAAAGTGTATCGCGGCAATGATTGGAAGCCTGATGAAATTGTGGGCGATCTGCGTGCCGCAGCCCAAACCAAAGATTCGCCGCAAACGAGCGTGGACAACATGACTCACAAACACAAAATGTAACCTCGGGCATTGCAGCGTGAATGCTGATAAGGGGCTTTGCACAAAAAGTACTTAGCGCATTGGAACGCAGCGGGCAGGAGGACGGAGGTTGCGGCTTGCCGCCGCACAGTGCGGAAAGGCTCGGCCTTTCCGGAAGCGATCTCTCACCTCTTTTCCTGAGGCTGAGCCTCAGGAAAAAGCCATTAAGGCGAACACAGCGGAAAGCCATAGGCATTCCGCACTGTGCGGCGGCAAGCCGCAATCTCCGTCGCTCAGGTTCTGAACAATCATTTACTCATCGCGCTTATCCGCGCAAATCCGCGGCCAAAAACCTTCCTACCAAATCTGGCAATGCTTATCCGCCGGTCGCGCCACCAATTAGGCGATGCCTTTTATCTTCTTCACTTCCTCAGTGAGCACCGGCACGGCTTCAAAAAGATCGCCGACAATTCCGTAATCGGCAATGTCGAAAATTGGCGCTTCCGGATCCTTGTTGATGGCGACGATCGTGCCGGAGTTTTTCATGCCAACCAGGTGCTGAATCGCGCCCGAGATTCCCAGCGCGATGTAGAGCTTCGGCGCCACGGTTTGTCCCGACGATCCTATTTGCCGATCGATTGGCAGCCACTCGGCATCGCAGATTGGCCGCGACGCTGCCAAATCTCCACCTAGCGCTGCTGCGAGTTTTTCCGCGAGTGCCAGATTGTCTTTACTCTTGATGCCGCGCCCGACCGCAACAATGATGTCGGCCTTGCTCAAGTCGACTGCTTGTTTGACCTCTTGAAAAGGAGCTTCCGGTGTCATGCGAATGTTACCGACATCAACGTGCATGTCCTCCATAGCCGCGCCGCTTCCCTTCCGCGCCTGGTCCGGTCGATAAGCTCCCGATTGAAAGGTTGCAAAGACCGGCGCAGCGCCGTCGGAAACAACATCAGCATCAAGTTTGCCAAGGAAAATGCGGCGCGTGAACGTCAGCGCGCTACCCGAAGCCTGTGCGCGAATGCAGTCGCTAATTAGGGCCTTCTCGAAACGCGCGGCGAGCTTCGGTGCGAAGTCGCGAACCAAATATGTGTGCGGCAACACAACAAGCTGCGGATCAAGTTCGCGCACCACGCGCTCCATCGCGTCCGCGTAACCATCGGGCGTGTACTGCGCCAGTTTTTCGTTCTTTGCCTGGATGACTTTGGCTAAATCGTAAGCTGCGATCTCCTGTGCCAATGCCGAAACGTCAGCCCCGGGAATGACGGCTGTAACCGGTTGCTGTAACTGAGAGGCAAGACTCTGCGCGGCAGCTATCGCTTCCAGCGAGGTCTTGTTAAGCACGCCGTCGCGATGTTCTATAAAAACTAAGATTCCGTTACTCATAAAGTTCTTAGTAGCACAGACTTCAGGAAGCTCTGATTAAGTGGATGCGATGACTCTTTGGAGTGCGCTGGCCTGGCAGCGCTTTGGCCGGTCGCGACCTGTCGCACCCACGCCAGCTTGAGTGAATTCAACCATGCGGCAACCAGTCGCCGCGGATCAAAGCGGCGCCGGGCCGCCGCACTCCAAGGAGTTGACCACTTGTTCACAAGCTAAAACCTATGCCACTCAAATTACCCGCGCCTCGTTGTGGAGCTTCTCAGCCAATGCCACCGCGCCTGCCTTCGCATCGCCGTTGCCAAGCAACTGCGTCTGTTTCATCTTTTGCGGCAGATAAATCTTTTCGATGCGCTGGTGCGTGGGGCGATCTACAACTTCGGCGGGCGCTGTGACTTCCTTAATTTCTTTTTTCTTAGCAGCCATGATGCCCTTCAGTGTCGCATAGCGAATCTGGCTAATGCCTGATTGAATCGTCAACAACGCGGGCAGCGGCATCGAGTACCACTGGTACCAGCCGCTTTCCAGCTCACGCTTGACGCGTATTTTGTCAGCGGAAGCGTCAACTTCAATGGCGATGGTCGCGTGCGGCATTCCCAGCAGCTCGGCCATGATTACGCCGGTTTGTCCATAGCCGTAGTCATCGGATTGCAATCCAGTCAGGATCAAATCCGGATTTTCTTCTCGGATTGCGGCGACAAGCGCGCTTGCAGCGGCGTAAGGCGAAAGCTGGCCGAGGTTATCGCCAACCACATGAATCGCGCGATCCGCTCCGCGCGCCAGCGCGTCTTTGATCACACTCTTGACGCGCTGCGGCCCCATCGAACAAACAACCACTTCGCCGCCGAGCTTTTCCTTGACGCGCAACGCTTCTTCCAAGGCGTACCCGTCTGATTCGCTGACCTCGAAAGAAAGATCGCCCTCCTCAATCCAGGTAGCTTCTTTATTGATTCGCAGGATCGCGTCTTTGTTCGCGACCTGCTTCATCATTACGACAATCTTCATTCGGTTCTTTCTTGTCGATGGTCAGTAGTCAGTTGCACGTTACCGAACCGAGCCACTGACAACTGACTACTGACTATCCTTCATATCGCTTAAACAACAGCGCCGCGTTGGTACCGCCAAACCCGAAACTATTCGACAGCGCATACTCAACTTCCGCCTCGCGCGGAACGTTCGGCACGTAATCGAGATCGCATTCCGGATCCGAATTCACATAATTAATCGTCGGCGGCAACACTTTGCGATGCAGACTCAAAACTGAAAATACGCCTTCAATCCCGCCGGCCGCGCCCAGTAGATGTCCGGTCATCGACTTTGTCGAACTAACCGCAAGCTTGTACGCGTACTCGCCAAAAGTTTTTTTGATGGCCAATGTTTCAAACTTGTCGTTGTAAGGGGTCGAAGTGCCATGAGCATTAATGTAACCGACCTGCTCCGGTTTGATTCCGGCGTCCTTCATCGTTTTCGTCATGACGCGAATCGCTCCGGACCCCGTTTCATCAGGCATCGTCAGGTGAAACGCATCCGCCGTCATGCCGTACCCAACCAACTCTGCGTAGATGCGTGCGCCGCGCTGTTTGGCGAATTCCAGCTCTTCCAAAATCATGATCCCGGCGCCCTCGCCGATAACAAAACCGTCGCGGTCTCGCTCAAACGGTCGCGACGCGTGCTGCGGATCGTCGTTGCGCGTTGACAACGCGCGCATGGAAGCAAAACCAGCAACGCTCATCGGGGTGATGGCCGACTCGGCGCCGCCGCAGATCATGATGTCGGCATCGCCGCGCTGAATGATTTTAAAGCTGTCGCCAATCGCGTGTGCCCCGGCAGAACAGGCGGTGGCGGTGGCGGAGTTAGGTCCTTTCGCTCCGTAGCGAATTGAAACCTGGCCTGCCGCTAGATTGACGATCGCGGAAACGATAAAGAAAGGTGAAACGCGATCGGGGCCTTCATTGAGCAGCTTTGAGTGTTCCCGCTCGATGGCCCAGAAATCGCCAATGCCACTGCTGATGTAGGTGCCCGCTTGCTCCGCAACATCATCGGGAAGCCTGCCCGCCTCGTCCAGAGCCAGGCCACTGTCGGCCATGGCTTCCACAGCGGCGGCGATGGCGTAATGAATAAAGGCGCCCATCTTGCGCGCCTCTTTCTTCGCTATGAATTTGAGTGGATCGAAATCTTTAACTTCGGCGGCAAACTTAACCGAAAACTTCTCGGTGTCGAACTTCTTAATGTAATCCACCCCGCTCTGACCGTTCATCAGCGCAGACCACGTGGATTCAACTGAATTGCCGACAGGCGTTATCAGACCCAGCCCGGTAACAACTACACGACGTGCCAAATCAAGACTCCCTTGAAACTCAGTGAAAAGTGAACAGTAAAAAGTTAAGAGGCGGGACGCGCAATGCGTTTTGCCTTTTCACTTTTCACCTTTCACCGTTGTTACTTCTTATGCTGGTCGATGTAGTTGTACGCGTCGCGGACACTTTGAATCTTTTCCGCGTCCTCGTCGGGAATTTCGATGCCAAACTCTTCTTCAAAGCGCATCACCAGTTCCACTGTGTCCAGCGAGTCCGCACCCAGGTCATCAATAAAGCGGGCATTCGGTGTTACTTCGTTTTCATCAACGCCTAACTCGTCGACGATGATTTGTTTGACCTTATTCTCGATCTCTTGATCGGGCATTTCTTTTTGCTCCTATTGTGATGAAATCTCTGTTCGAACGCCTCCGACAAACTTCAACTTGTCGGTGCTTGGTTAAAGAGAGAACCTGCGACAAACTAACGTTTGTCGGACATTACCTAACGCCGAGGTTTGCGCTCGCTGCTTTCAAACTCGCTGCATCCTCGACATTGAAACACTTCATTTCCCGACTTATTTGCCGCATTAAGCCGGACAGTACTTTCCCCGGGCCCACTTCGAGGAAGGTTTCCACACCTTCCTGAATCAACAATTGCATCGACTCGAGCCAACGTACCGGCGCTGAGACCTGACGAACCACCGAATCTCGAGCTGCGGCCGCCGCCTTGTTTAGTGCGGCGTCCACATTGGTCACGAGCGGTACGGATAGATCGTGAAAACTAACGCTTTCCAGGTCAAAAGCCAAACGTTCCTGGGCGGGCAACATTAACGCGCAATGAAACGGCGCACTTACATTCAACTTTACAACCCGTTTCGCGCCGGCTGCCTTGAGCAACTCGCTCGCCCGGTCAACCGCTTCGGTGTTGCCGGCGATTACCACTTGATTCGGCGAGTTTATGTTAGCAGGCGCGCAAATCTGACGCTGCTGGGCTTCTAAGCACGCGGCCTCGATGTCTTTCAGTTCGGCGCCCATCACCGCTGCCATCGCGCCCACGCCTGGCGGTACGGCCTCCTGCATGTAGCGCCCGCGCGCTCGAACCGTTTGAATCGCCTCGCCAAGTGACAATGAGTTTGCCGCAACTAAGGCCGAATACTCGCCCAGGCTGTGTCCGGCAACGTAGTCGGCCGCCGGAAAACCTTCCGACTCGATTACACAAAGCACTGCAACCGAGACCGCCAGGATTGCCGGCTGCGTATTCTCGGTCAGTTGCAACTCCTCGACTGAACCTTCGAAGCAAAGCCGGGAAATCGAGGAGTGGAGCGCGTCATCCGCCTCTTCAAAGATCCTTCTAGCTACCGCAAAATTTTTCGCCAGGTTCTTGCCCATTCCGGGATATTGCGAACCTTGTCCCGGAAAAATGTACGCCAATGCCATAAGAAGTAAATCGTAAATAGTCGAATTATGGGTACGCTTACTCAATCCGTGGTGTTCGATTGGGCTAGAAGTTTTGCTCCATTTACGATTCACGATTTACGATTTACGAACCGCCCTCACCAACGAAGCAACACTGCGCCCCAGGTAACACCGCCGCCAAACGAAGCCATCAGGACAATGTCATCTTTCTGAATGCGACCTGCTTCGACGCATTCATCCAGGCCAATGGGAATCGATGCCGATGACGTATTGCCATGCATCGCGATGTTGGAATAAACCCGATCGACGTCCACATCTAATTTACTCGCAACCGCGTCCGTTATTCTCTGGTTCGCCTGGTGCGGGATGAAGAGCTTGACATCGTTGGCGCTCAAGCCGGCTTCCTCCAATACTTCGCGAGAGATTTCAGCCATCGAGCGTACCGC
>DASQPM010000039.1:0-11893 GCA_035643935.1 Pyrinomonadaceae bacterium
GCAAAAACCGCGCGGTCAAATCTGGAAGCATGCGCGCGTAACTCAATTGCATTCCAGATGCGTGGTTCGAAATCCTGTATTGCCTGAATTAGTGAACTCGCTTCCGGTTGATCGAAGAAGAGTCCGGTGCGGCCTTCAACCACGGTTTCCAGCGCGCCGCCGGCGCGGAACGCGATTACCGGTCTGCCGGCTGCATTCACCTCAAGTGGCGTCATGCCAAAGTCTTCCTCGCCGGGAAACAACAGCGCGCGACAACGAGCTGCATAACGCGCGACTGCTTCGTCAGGTTGCCGTCCCAGAAAACGAACTGATGGCCCGGCAATTTTCTCCAACCGCGCGCGATCGGGACCATCGCCGACGACCAAAAGCTTGCGATTGAGTTTTGTGCAGGCTGCGACGGCCAGGTCGATACGCTTATAAGGAACCAGCCGCGATAACACCAGGTAATAGTCTTCCTGAACTGTGTCGAGTTGAAACCGACTAACGTCAATTGGCGGCGGTATTACGATTGAATCACGACCGTAAAACGTCATAATGCGTTTGGCGACCGCCTGCGAGTTGGCGATGAAGTAATCTGGGCGGCGTGCTGCCCGAAGATCCCAACGCTTCAATAGCGACAGCAACAGCGGCAAGAGCCGGCGAGACAGCGGACCGAAACCAGCGCGCTCGCTGTAGTCTTCATAACGCCAGACCCAGCGCATTGGCGTGTGACAATAGCAAACATGAATCGCATCTTTCCGCTTGCGAACTCCTTTTGCGTAGCCGAAACAACTGCTGACGATCAAGTCGTAAACGGAGAGGTCAACTGACTCGACGGCAAACGGATAAAAGAGGAAGTAGTGACGAAAGTGACGGCGCAGTCCCGGCAGATATTGCATCCACGAGGTCTTGATGTTTGCTTGCTGTAAGCCGTGAGACAGGACTTTGGGAACAGCGATGGTCGAATGCAGGCTGGCGCCCGGCAGCAGGTGGTAAATCTCCTCTGCTACCTTTTCCGCGCCGCCCATCTGCGCGAAGTTATCGTGAAAGACTGCGATTCCTGACATTGCTGTTTCTCTCTTAACTAGTCTCCGAAGACAAAGGCACGAGTTGCTCACGCACCGCGCGCGCGAGTTTTTCTGCAGTCTCCGTATACATCGCCTCGATGCGAGTCATAAATTCATGGACCGGAAAAGTTTTGGTCACGTATTGGCGTCCCTGCGTGGCGAGGCGCGTGCTCAATTGAGGTTGCTCGAGAAGCGATGCAATGCCGTCAACTAGTTTTTCTTCATCCCCGAATGGCACCAGCCAACCGTTGGTTTCGTGCGTGATAAGTTCCGGTAAGCCACCCACCTCGGTCGCCAGTACGGGAACGCCCACCGCCATTCCTTCAAGCGCGACCAATGGAAAGGCTTCGGAACGAGAGTTCATCACCAACAGATCCAGCGCACCCATGATCGCAGCCACGTCATTTCTCTGCCCCAGAAAACGAACGTAAGGGTCGAGTCCCAAAATACGAACTTCTGCCGCCAACAGCTTTTGATAGCCATCGCTGCGATTAAAAAGTGCGGAGCCAACAATCAGCAACGTCAGGTTTGGAATTCTTTTGCGTGTTTCAGCGAACGCCCAGATTAGTTCAAGCTGTCCCTTGACCGGCGACAGATTGCCAACGATTCCAATCAGTCGATCGCTGCTTCTTATTCGCAGTTCTTTGCGGATGGAAACGTTGGTTGACGGCGGACGTGGTGTGACCTCGATTGCGTTGTAGACGACCGCAACTTTGACTCTCTGCGGAAAGCGGCGCAGCAGTTTTCCTTTGAATCGCTCAGCCGCCGCATTCGCAACCACGACAATTCGACGCGGCGGTCGAAGGAGCGTGAACAAACGAATGCACGTGCTTAGCGGGTGTTTCGGCAGAAGATCGTGAATGTGCCAAACGATTGGGATTCTCAGCCCAATGGTTGCAGCCGAGATGACGAGTCCGGCGCGGACGCTATTGGCGTGGATCACGTCGGGCTGATGCTCGCGGACGCGGGCGCGCACCCGACGAATCGTCGAACCAAAGGATGCGAAATACCGAATCAGCGCGTCGATTCGCCAAGTGAAGCGTGCGTTCAACTGCTCCACATCGGCGCACAGAATGTCCAAAGCCTTCGCTTCTTTTTGCAGTTGTCCGGCGGACGGACAGACCAATACGGCTTCAAAACGGCTGCGATTTAGTCGCGCAAGAATAAGCAACAAAACGCGCTCAGCGCCGCTGACCTGGCTGGTATGGTTGTAAAAAAGAATTTTCAATTTCTTTCTCGCGCCCGACCTTCTTCCGCGCTGATCCAACCAATGATCAGCCAGCCGATTGGCGCAACGGCGTAAAGAGAAAACGTCAAACCAAAAATATTGTTCAGAACGAAGACGGGCATCAAAGCTGCGATGATTCGTGCCGTCACGGCTGTGGATGAATTTGGCGTTGCGCGACGTGTCTGGCGAAATGCAAACAACGTCGCGCGGCCAATAATCCACAGAAAAAGCAGCGCGGCTGGAATGCCGCCGGCAACCGCCAGCACCAAAACAAAATTGTCGATGGCTGTTTCCTCAACGTTGTCGGAAAATTTCAGAGCACCCAATGAACCAGCGCCTGTTCCCGACCCAAGTGGCCGGTAGGGAATGACGTTGGTCACCAGGTCCTTCCAAACTTCGAAGCGCACGTACAAACTTTCTTCTCCGGTTGGCTGCAGCGTCCCGCGCTTTGTGTGTGACAGCAGCGTGCCGACTTTGTCGGTCTCTTCCCGCGACCACATATCGTCTTCGGCCGGCGGCTTCGCAATGACCATAACCAGCACCAGCGGAATCAGTAGCATCGTCAGTCGCAGCGCCACTCCGCGCATACTGCGAGCGCCAAGCAGGACGAGGCAGGCGATTCCGAGAAGCAAACCGAAGATTGCGGTGCGTTGTCCGGTGAATAGCAACACCGTCGAGAGCATTGCGGCGCAAACAAACCAGCCCACGCGGTTGAGCAAACGCGCTGCGCCCGCGCCGAACCCAAAAGCGATTAACGCGCCCATCGCAATGTAGCGGCCCCATTCCTCGGCGCTGGTGAAGGTCGCCAATGGCCGCTTCACGTGGCCCACGCCGATGGAAGCGTAGAACTCAACATTCTCGAGCCAGTACTGTTCAAACTGCGGGTAGCCGTAGATGAGCTGATAAATTCCGTAGAGCGAAGAAACTATGCCGAGCACCACGATGGCCTGAAAAGCAATGCGAATAAAACGTGGGTTGATTGTCTGGCCAAAATAAAACCAGCAAACCGGCACGAGGATCAGCATTGCGCCGGACAAACCAATCATCAACCCACCCTGCAATGGATTGAAGATTTGCACAAAGAAGATGGCCGCAAGAATTGAAACTGAGCTGGCCAGTGGCGTGGCGCGAACGATGTTCAACCGATATCGTTGCAGCATGAGACCAAGCGCCATCAGGGCGACGATTGGTGTCAGCACGTGAATGGGATCGAATTGCGAGTAGTCAACGATCAAATACTCGGCCCGCCGGATGAAGCCGCGGAATGGCTCGAACAAAATCATCGCCAGCAGACCCGCTTCAAGACTGAGCGCAAGCGGCAAGGCGATTAGAAAAAGCAGCGCGCCCAGAATCCAACTACGAAGAATTTGTCCGCCGCCGATAATGGCCAGGACTGTGAAGGCGCAGACCGCCTGGATGGGCGCCAGCCAAACGATTGGCGAGCGGCGGATCGACGATGCGGGCGATACTGTGCTATCCGAATAGACTGCGCTCATTTCAAGTCTTCTGATTTACGACTTCTGTTCTCTGACCTCTGACCTCTGACCTCTGACTTCTGACTTCTGACTTCTGACTTCTGATTCCAAATTCCAGATTCCAAATCTCAGGCGTCAAGGTTTTGCGCTGCCGGCATTCCCATACGCAACAACGATCGCATTTGCGTTATCGGCAGGTCGCTGGTGCGCGGCTTTAAGTAACTCCACATACTGCGTTCGCGCTGGCGCATCAGCGCGATAAACGCAACGATCATCATCACGCTATAGCCAAGCAACGACGCTATTGCCGCGCCGGCAATTCCATAGCGTGGCAACAAAGTGAGCAAAGCAACTACGGTGACCGCCGCGGAAGAAACTCGCGCGATGGTGCTGAGACCCGGGTGTCCAAAACCGTTGAGCCCACTGATTGCAATCCCGCCAGCCGTCAGCACAACCGAAGCAACCAACAGAATGCGAAACGTTCCGCCCGCGGCGCTGAAGCTTGGGCCGTAGACAATTCGCAAAATATGCGGCGCGGCCAGCCACAACGGAACCAGCACGATCAAGTGCGTGTAAACAGTCAGTCGCAGGCTTCGCGCAAGCAAATTGTCCGCGCGGTCGCCGTGTTTGGCCGCCGCGACTTCGGGCATGACTGCGTCGGCAACCGAGCCGGCCAGAATGGCGGTAATCTCCGAAAGACGAACAGCCACAAAATAGAGTCCAATGGCAGTGCTTGAGGCGAGCCCGCCAAGCAGCAGTTGGTCCATGCGCAGCGTTGCAAAATCGGCTACCGTGCCGGGATAACCGCGCATGCCGTAGTGCAGTGCATCGCGCCACTGCAACCAGCTCGGCTGCCAGCGCGGACGCAACTGGCGCCAGACCGCAAACAGCGAAAGGAACATAGCAGCGAACTGTCCTGCCATCGCTGAAAACGCAGCAGTCTCAACCGTCAAATGGTTGAACAACCAAAGCACGAGATATGACGCCGCCTGAACTGCGAAAGTGATTAATCGTGAAGCTCCCGACCAGGCAAATCGTCGCGACCCTTCAAGCAAACCGATCATCAAGAACTGGACCAGCGCAGCGGGAATGTTCAGCAGGTAAATGCGCACCAGGCGCATCACTTCCGGGCTGCGGTGTCCAACCAAATGCGGAACGATAAATTCAGCGAGCGCGAGTGCACCCACACCAACCACCAGCGAAAACAGCAACGCGTTGGAGAAAAGCATTGAAACGCATGCCGGATCTTTTGCCGCCCAATAGCGGTGCGCTTGCATCAAGCCAAAGGTCGCCAACAACGCGCAGACTGGTGGCCACAACATCACAATTAACAGATCGCCGCGGCCGGCCGGTCCCAGCGCCCACGCACTGAGCAGGCTGGTCAACACACCGCACCCAAGAATGAGTGCGTTGGTGCTGAAAACCATTTTTATGTTCTTGGTAAACATTCGGCTCAGGCCGCGCCTTCCGCCGTCAGGATGGCTGGAATTGTTCGCAGCAGAATTTTGCAATCAAGCGCGAGCGACCAGCGATCGATGTATTCGAGATCAAGCTGCATCCACTCTTCAAACGAAAGATTGCTGCGACCTGAGACTTGCCATAGACAAGTTAGTCCGGGCTTTACGCTGAAACGTCGCTTCTGCCAGGCCACTTCCAACCCCAGCACGTCGCGCATTGGCAGCGGCCGTGGGCCAACCAGGCTCATATCGCTAAACAAGACATTGATTAGCTGCGGCAACTCGTCGATGCTCAACTTGCGCAGGATGCGGCCCACGCGTGTCATGCGCGGGTCGTTGCGAATCTTGAACACTGGACCATCCTTTTCGTTGAGGTGCTCGAGTTCCTTCATGCGCGCTTCAGCATCGGTGGCCATCGTTCTGAATTTGATCATGCGAAAGCGGCGCTTGTTGTAGCCCATGCGTTCCTGAACGAAGAATATCGATCCAGCGGAATCGATTCTGATCGCCAGGGCAACGAGCAGAAACAGCGGCAGCAACAACAGCAAAAGCACGACGGAGCCGACAAAGTCGATTACGCGCTTGGCTTCGGTGCGCCAGCTAATCGAAGGCGCGCTGTGCAGCGAAACCAGCGGCGCTCCTTCGAATTCCCAGGCCCGCGAGCGCGCCAGTTTGTGCGGAAACAAATCGGAGAATAGGTGCACCATGATTCCCTGCTCTTCCAGAAGTGTGATCGCTGACTCAATGTGCGAGTACTGCGACTTGATCGGCAGCGTGATGAAGACCTCGTCAATTACTTCGTTGGCCACGATGCGCGGCAGGTCGGCGATACGGCCCAACCAGGGCACATTGAAAACGGCTGGATCTTTCAGGCGCCGCTCTTCGTCAACGTATCCCACCAGTCGATAACCGAAATCAGTGCGTTCGGAAACCTGTTTCGCGAGCCATTCGGCGCGTGATCCATTTCCAATCAACAACAGCTTCTTGATGTTGTGGCCGCGCAGTCGCAGCCGCCGCAGGTTTAGTCGCAACAAGACGCGCATGCCTCCAATCAAGGCGATTGCGATCGCTGCCACGCAGAGTGTGGTTTTAAAGTTAACCGTCTTCCACTGGCCGATCTGCGCCACGATGAGCAGGGAAACCGAGGCGGCGAAAACTGCACGCCCGATCTCTTTCATTTCGTCGGCAAAGGTGGTTAAGCGGTGTGAGCGGTACAGTCCCTGTAGCTCAAAGGCGATGTACCAGACGATAAGTAACAAACCCGCAAGCAATGCATTTCCAAGCTTTATTCTGGTAGAGAGAAAATCAAACGCGTAGGCAGGTACGCTGGGCTCGTCGGACGGCGCATAGTTAATGACAATCGCGAGCGCCAGCGCCGCAAGCATCAGCACCAGATCGCTCATCTTCAAAAAGAAGTTTGCCAGTTGTCCGTAACGGGCTGTCATAAGTGCAACGCAAAAATATCTCGGGAGATGGAGTTAACGCATCAACGGATAAAGAAATGTCGTCAAGCTGGCCAGCCTGACATATCGCTCGATTTTGCTAATGCGATTTCGCGGCACGAGGATCATGTCGCCAGGTTGTAACGTCAGATCGTTTTCCAGGTCGCTGGTGCGCTTGAGAGTTTTGAAGTTAAGACTGCGCACTTCTGCGGTTTCAGCATTGAGCTTGCGAAAGACCAGAATCTGCGACGACTTGGCACTGTCTTTGAAACCGCCGGCCAACAGCACCGCCTGAATCGCCGTCAGATTTTCTCTCAATTCAAATTTACCGGGCTGCGCTACTTCGCCGGAAACCACCACGTAAGGCTTCTGAAACTCTTTCAGCACCACGGTCAGTTCAGGTGATTCGAGCCGGGTTCGCGCCCGCGCCAAAATCAGGTTGCGAATCTGCTCAAGGTTGCGTCCGGCAACCTTGAAATCTCCACCCATCTGCAGCGAGATGTAACCGTCCGGCTGAACGCTGACAGTCTGATTAAACTCGGGTGTGTAGCGATACTCGATGTCGAGCACGTCGCCGGGATGCAGCAGGTAACGATCTTCCGCACCAAAAGCGGTGAGCCTTGGACGTTGAGCGGGCGTCGGCTTTTGCGCATACGCAACCAGGCCGGTGCTGACAACCAGCAAAGCAATCACGAAAATTTTTCTGAGTGACATCATGAATTATTTTTACAGTCGCTTGTAAATCCAGTTGGGCACCGGGTACCGTCTTTGGTTGAGAACGAAGCCGAGAAACTTTCCACCAGCGTTTTCGATTACTTGCTGGCTTCGCCTGATTTGCGCGCGACGAGTTTGCGTCGCCTTAACGATGACACTAGTGCCGTCAACCAACGACGCCAGCGTCGTGGCATCGGCGGACGCTGCCAGCGACGGACAATCAATCAGCACGTAATCAAAGTTCCAGCGCAAGGCCTTGATGCAGGCGATGCGATACTCGGGATTAACGTCAAAATCACTTAAGCGTGAGCCGCGAGCCGTCACTGCAGGTGCCTTTGTTTGACCAGTCGCGATACTCAGCAGATTTCCTACTTCGGTTTCTTCACAATACCGCGCAACGTAGTTCGCGTCGGCGAGGTAAAGCTCGCGCAAAGCGCCGGCGTCGATGCGCAACACGCGCTTGTTCGTTTGCAGGGCCAATTCCTTTGCTATCAAATCTACGACGTAGCTGACGCCTTCGCCCTGGGTCGCGGACGTAAAAGCGACCACGCGATTGCGCAACTTTCCGTCGTCGCCAACCGCCTGAAACACCGTTTTGATTAACTCAAGATAGAAACCCAATTTGAATCGCCCTTCCCTTTTGAGATCTCAGATCTACTACTAATCCGCCCATTCGAGCCGCGGCTCGCGCGCAATTTTCGGTTGTGCCAGACGCGACGGTGATGGTTCGTCTCTGCGAACGGTTTCCATAACCAACCTTCCGGCATTCTTCGGTAGAGACGCGAGCACCGGTCGTCCTGTCAGCACTTCGAGCTCATGCGGCGTCAGCACGGTGTCGCGCATGAATTCCGCCACGACCACGCTTCCCAAACTCAGCAAAGCGCCAAGAAACAATCCGAGCAGCAGGTTCATAGGCCGGTTTGGGCGCACCGGTATGCTGGGCTGGATCGGCGCCTCGGCCACGGAAACATTCGTGATTTTGTTTTCGTCGAGCTCATCAGTGATGCGCGCTTCCTCTTCCTTTTTCTGATAGAGCTGATAGTTATCATCGGCCTGCTTAACTTTGCGATTGAGATCTTCGTATTCGCCGGTTATGCCTTCGAGCCGGGACAACTGGTTTTCGTATTGGGCCACCTGCGCCGCCAGCATCTCGCGCCGCCCTTCGGCGCCGGCCTGATCCACACGGGCGCGGGCTTGTTCAGTCTCAAGTGTCTGCCGCAGGGGATTGAGATCGGTTGACTGCTCGGTAGCCGTCTCGCCGGTCGCTTTAACCAGGGCGGCCCTGGTAGTTCTGATCTGCTGATCAACTTCTCTCACCAGGCGATCGTCGGCGCGAAACTTGGTGAGCAACTGCGTCCGCTTATTTTGCAATTCCACGATCATTGTGTTCAGGTGCTCGGCCGAATATTGGTTTGGCAGAGCGCGGCTCTGCGTCACGATGCGCGGATGAACTTTTAGCAACTGCTGATCAAGCTTGGCGATTCGCTCGTTTAGCTCGCGAAGCGTAGCCTGGGTTTCCAACAAGCGCGATTTTGCGTCGGTGAGTTTCTGCACCGTCTGCTCTTTTTGTTGAGTCAGCGAAACGACGTTCATCGACTGCTGAAAGCTCGAGAGCTGCTTCTGTGAATCGCGCAGTTGTTCTTCCGATTGCGCGGCCTGGTTTTTGAAGAAATCGTGTGTGCCGGGCGGCCGGTGAAGCTTAAGGTGCTTTTCAAGATAAAGATCCTGGACTTTCCGGAGCACAGCCGCGGCCATCTCGGGCGAACCGGACGTGTATTTGACCTCGATGATGTTGGCTTTCTTGACGGGCGTGATAACCAGATCTTTTGCCAACCGCTGGCTGGCTTCTTCTACCTGCGCGGCCTTGGTAGCGGGAGCGGCGCGGAGGCCGAGCATTACTGAAAGGGAGGCCCGCGGTTGGTACAAGCCACATTCAGTAACCACTTGCTTCAACAGATCGTCGCTCGTCAAGAGTTCAATTTCGGAGTTGATTTGGTTCTCGGAGACTTCATTTTCGAAGTATATGCCCGCAGTTCCGGTCGTGCGTTCCGGTGTGATCGGCACGTCTGAGCGTGTGTTCTTTACCAGAATCTTCATGCGCGACTCATACTCGTTCGGCATCAGGAAGGTCAGCACGGCGGTGCCGATGGCGACTGTCAAAAACGTCGTACAGATCAACGCCTTGTGACGAAATAGGACGCCGACGATATCGCGCACAGAGAGTTGCACGTGCTCCGGTTTGCTCGGGTTGAAGTTGTTCATAAACAAAATTCTGCAAATGATTTAAACGGGGAATGGGGGCCCACTTCCGCATTTTCTGGAAGTCGCTTGCGCGAGCAGCGTTAGGTTCAAAACCTGCGGATCAGGCGGTCTTTTGGCGTTATCTAGCTGCTGACTTTGATTCGAGGTATTGTGGCGAGCTGCTGAGCTTGAGTGTCAGGCCAGACTCAGCGCTGGTTTGTTCGCCGTTAGCTTCACCGGTCACAGATGTAAGTCGGTAAGTTCCCTGGCTCAACGGAACGATTACGGTTCGGCCCAACCACGAGGTGGTCCAGGCGGCAAGTTTTGTAACACCGTTACAGCGGAACGCGAGTACGTAGTCGTCGCTGCTTAACTGGGGGCCAGTGAGACGTTCGCTGAATCCGCAGTTCATCAGAAATCTGGTTAAGGTTTGTGTGGCTCGATAAGCCGGTTTCGGATCGTACGGGGGTTCGCGTTGCGGATATTGCGCGGCGAAAACGGTTCCAAAGTGGTGTTCAATCTCGCTTGGATTGCGGCCATCATCGCGCCAGTCGTACCAAACGGAAAGAGCGATTCCCTGCGATTGATTTATCAAAATCTGGCGCGCCAACAGTGACGCTTGCTTTTCTTGTCCAATGTTGAATGAGGCGGATGAATAACCCCACTCGCTCGAAATTATGGGCACGCGTTTCCCCATTGGCGCATACCTCTGGATTAGGTTTCGCAGACGCGCGTAATCGTCAACTACGCTTTCGGGATCAGTCTTGCGGTAGGGATGGACTGAAACAGCGGACCAGTAATTCAGCAGGCCCGCACGCAAACACTCCTCAACAAATTCAAAATCGAAGCCCCAAACTCCTGGACCGATAATTTGTTCGTCAGGCGCCACCTGATGGATAGCCCTGCTGGTTTCCAGCGCCAGCTTCACGTAGTCCGCAACGTTCGGCGCCGGAGTCCAGAAACCGGTGTTTGGTTCATTATAGATTTCCCAAACGATGCCGCGACGGCGGTAACGCTTTACAGCCGCCGCGGCCCAGTTTGCAAAAGCCTGCCTGCCTTCCTTGGTGAAGGGAGCGTGATCACCATCGTAGAGCGTATTTGTATAGTCGAGGATAAACAGCGGCCGCAACTGATGTTCGTCCAACGCGCTCAACAAATTATCGTAGGCGGAAAAGTCATAAGTGCCCTTCTCGGTTTCCGTGCTCTGCCAAATAAAATCCATGCGCACCCAGCGGAAGCCGGCCGCAGCTAACATCGCTAATTCGCCTGGCTTGGGATCGGTGAAATGAATATTGACGCCCAGCGCACCCGGGATGGCAGGAGCGGAATTGTCACTGGGCCACGGCGCAGTCGGGTGCGCACTTAGCGCGCAACTCGAAACAACCAAAGCAAGCAAACATAGACAGACAAGTAATCGCATTACAGAAAAAGAGTTTCGATAGTAGTTCTGATTAGCAAGAAAACAGCGAATGTGTAGCCTTCTCCCAAACCATCTAAGCCGCCAACTCCGTCTAATCGCAAGTAAAAACAAAATCGACAACACGAACATAGCAAACTCATCCCCCGCCGAGCCGCTTGATGCAGTCTGCGTAATCTGCGTAATCTGTGGCCGGGCATTCAATTCGATCCGACTATGTAGGACAGACACTCCTGTCTGTCCCCTTTACAAAGAATGACAGACAAGAATGTCTGTCTTACTTTGAGACGATGCCATGACCTTCGCTTCAACGACTGACATCCGCGCAAACTTCCCTGCGCTCAAGCGCACACACAACGACTACACAGTCGCTTATTTCGACGGGCCCGGCGGCACCCAAGTTCCGCATCAGGTGGTCGAGGCAATGTTGGACTATCTCTACAACCACAACGCCAACACACACTGGGCTTACCCAACCAGCGAAGAAACTGACGCGGCGATTGAAAGTGCGCGCCAAACTTGTGCGGACTTCCTCAATGCTTCGCCGCAGGAGATCGCCTTTGGCGCCAACATGACCACGCTCACGTTTCATCTCGCGCGGGCGTTGGGAAAGGGGTTCGTTGCTGGCGATGAAATCGTGGTGACTGAATTGGACCATCATGCGAACGTCGCGCCTTGGCACTACTTGACGATAGAGCGTGGGATCAAAGTGAAAACCGTAAAGATGGTTGCGCAGACAGGTCAGCTGGATTGGGAAAGCTTTGAACAGTCGCTAACGAAACGGACGAAGCTGGTGGCAGTCGGCGCCGCTTCAAACGCGCTGGGCACAATTAACGACGTGAGGCGCGCGATTCAAATGGCGCGGTCGGCCGG
>DASQPM010000040.1:0-7098 GCA_035643935.1 Pyrinomonadaceae bacterium
TGTGTACTCAACGGTAGACACCCGGAGTCTTCATTAATCTACAGTTCAACCAGTCGCTTCTATCAAAATCCCAGTACTTGCTAGGATTCTTTCATCCCTTTTGCCGTGGCATTAGACTTGAGTAGTGAGTGGCAACGCCAAAGGGGTTAGCCACTCACAAATAAAAACGTCCTCGCCCCCCTCGAAGGTCGCTCGAGGAATTAAGAGCCGCCCCTTTGGCCCCTCACAAACAAAAGATTTACTGCCAAACTATCAGCTCCATTACATCAGTCAGGATGGTGTTATAATTTGCCAGCAGAACGAGCCTGTTTCTGCAGGCATTGGCCAGGACTACTGTGACTGATTACTACAAAGTTTTAGGCATCAGGCGCAACGCCTCCAAGTCTGAGGTGAAGTCCGCATATCGCAAACTTGCGCGACTTCGGCACCCAGACCTGAACGCCGGTTCGGAGAGTGCGGCGCGCGATTTTGCGCTCTTGTCCCGCGCTTATCGCGTGCTCATGGATCCGCAGGAGCGTGCCTACTATGACGAGCAACTAACCGCCCAGCGGGACAGTGGCTATTCGATTCTTAACTCAAACAATCCGCACGCGCGCCGCGCCCGAAATTTGACTGTACAGGCGCGTTGGGACCGAGTGGTGGATGAAGTTCTGGAGCGAGATCGCTGCGAGACTCGAGAACGCCAGCGGGCGGTGTTCACGACTGTATCTCTGTTCCTTTCAACATTTTTTGTTGCCATGATTCGTCCGCATTTATGGGAAACCTTCGGTTACCTGGGGCGTGCAATCGTGCTTACATTATTTGTGATTGGCTTGTGGCACCTGGTAACTCGACTGCGCGAATACTTTGATCATTACACTTACAGTCCCAAAGCTATCCGAACCTCGATCATGGAGGATGGCGAGAAACCTGAGCAGCCATTCTCGCGATTTTCGGCTTATACTTTTTTGCTGGTCGGTTACGGAGTCAGCATTGCCATTGGATTGGTTGTTGGTTGGCACGCGCAGGATTTTTTCAGCGACTTGACCATGCTATTCCCCAAAGTTGAAGTGGTCCAATCGAACATGCTCTTTTTTTCGTCAACGGCTTTGTTGATTCCAGACCTCGTCGTTTATCCTCCCATTGCTGTTCTGATTGTAGATTCAATGCAGGCGGTTACTGCGCGAATTGACTAACCATCGAAAATCCCGCGCCAGGATTTGGCCGCGTCGCAGCAAATGACAATATCTCGAAATCTACCCCGCACAGCTTTGCCGTTAGTGCTTTTTCTCGTCGCCTTTGTTTCTTTCCATTACACCTCAGTCGCCCGAAGTTCGACTTCCGTCGCGGGACATACCGTCCAGGGTTCGCTTACTCCACTTCAGTTTGAGATTGAAAAGCAAGCAAGACGTATGAGTTCCGCGGAAACTGAGGAACGCCGGGAGGCGCTTACGCGCCTCGGTTCAATGCATCATCCAGAAGCATCTCGGGCGGCGCTGCCGGCGCTGCATGATTCTGTTGCCATTGTCCGGGCCACGGCCGCATCCGCCATACTCTCACTGCCGCACGTCGAGAGCGTCGGATACTTGGTTCCCCTGCTTACCGACAAGGATGAATTTGTCCGGCGCGAAGTCGCCTTTGCACTGGGCAAAACTCATAGCCAGAGTGCGGTGCAGCCGCTTGTCGAAAGACTTAACTCCGACAAGAAAGATTCCGTGCGCGGCGCTGCTGCAGTTGCGCTCGGGGAATTGAAAGACGCGTCGGCTACCTTAAGTCTCGCTGAAATTCTTTCACCTGGGTACGGAACCGCGGCTCGCTCCAGTAAGAAATCAAAAAAAGGAAAAGACTTGTTTTTGTTGCGCGCAACTGCGCATTCACTGGGTCAGATTGGCAGCAGCGCAGGAGTGCCTGCGCTGGTAACTGCCTTGCAGGATGAGAAAATGGCGGATGATGTGCGCAGAGAATCTGCCTTTGCGTTGGGATTGATTGGCGATGCCGCCGCTGTTCCAGCGTTGCGTAGCGTGGAAGCGGCTGGCGATCCCTATCTTGCGGAAGCCGCGCACCAGGCAATCCGCAAGATTGAACGTCAAGCAAAACCAGTCAACGGCAATTAGATTGAAAGGCACTCAAAGCAAAAGCGCCGGCACTGATGAAAGTGACCGGCGCTTTTGCATTTCAGCAAACAACTACTTAGCTTTCAGTCTTCTCGCTGCGGCTTTGCCCTTTCTTTGCAGCTTTGGTCGCTTGTGGGATCGGCAATCCGACGCCGCCCGACATCGACTCCAAAATCTCTGGCTCTTCCCTGGGTGCCGGCAGATCGTGTATCAGCGCGCCGCCAGACCGTTTCGAGAAGATCAGTTTATGCGTGTACTCGTCCAGGTCCACATGCACGAGATCACCCAGTGTTATCTGTGCCGTGGCTACAAGGTTCGAAAGCGGATAGACCAGAAACCGCTCCACGGATCGTTTCAAGTGACGTGCGCCGTATTTAAAGTCCAGGCCTTCTTTCAAAAGCGTATCTTTGGCAGTTTCGGAACACTGAAACACAAACTTGGTTCCGGCCGACTGCATGATCCGCTCCTGAACAGCCTGCAGTTCAAGATCCAGAATTTGGCGCAGATGATGTTCCTTTAGTGAACGGAACACGACAACCTTGTCGATGCGATTCATGAACTCTGGCGAAAACTTGCGCCGTGCCGATTCCACTGCTGTGCGGTAGATTTTTTGATCTACTTCGGTGTCATTAGGATTCTTCGCGCCTTTGCCCGGCGCAAAGCCGATTCCACCAGAAATCAACTCTGACATTTCTCTGGCGCCGAGATTAGAAGTCAAAACAATCATGCACCGCGAAAAATCCACGCGGCGGTTGTCACCCAACGTGAGCGTTGCCTTGTCGAGAATACCCAGCAACAACTGCCATAGACTGTCGGAAGCTTTTTCGATTTCGTCGAACAGAATAAGTGACAGCTTCAAGTCGTCCGTGTGCATGCGGTCGAGATTTTCCTGCGTCAACATTGGCGAAGTCTCGCGATGACCCAGGTATCCCGGGGGCGAGCCGATTAGTTTCGCAATTTCATGCGAATGCTGAAATTCCGCGCAGTCGATTTTTACGATTGCATTTGCATCGGCAAATAAAACTTCAGCCGCGGCTTCGATAACGCGCGTTTTTCCCGAGCCGGTTGGACCGAGAAAAAGCATGGTGCCGATCGGCCGGTTAGGCGGGTTCATGCCGGCTAGAAATATCTGGTAAAGGCCGCTCATGCGGCGGACGGCGCGCTCCTGGCCCACGATGCGAGCGGAAAGCTGCTCTTCGAAGTCCTGGGCGCGTGCACTTTTCTGATCAGGATCCAGGAAGACTGTGCCCATAGTGTCGTTTATTTTGTTTAGCTCCATTTCCGAAATCATGCTCGTCCTCCTTGCAGCGCGACCCTTTGTTCGTAGCGCTTTTCCGGCTCGGCCGATATTGGCCGACCTTTCTATTGCAAGGAACGATCCGCTAGTCAAATTGATGCACAAGTCGCCGCCTTCGTTTGCCGCTATGAAGCCGCGCAGCTTGGCGACGCCGCTATTGACCGATGCTATATATACGACACCGATTAAAATGTCATCACAAAATGTTGCGTTGATAGGAAAAGTGAATAATGTTTTCAGCAAACTCCTGCATTTTTTCGGTGACAAATCATGTCAGAGAGTCGCTGCCATTATTTGTTGGCTTAGAGGAATGGGGTGCAGAAGTGCACGTTTTAGCGCAGGCTCCGACCAAAAGACTCATGGGCGTCGCACCACGTTTTGTGCAGGTGTGATTGCCGGCGCCGCTTAGTCGTAGTATTCGAGTCCCAGGTGTGTAATCAAGTCTTCACCGCGCAGGTAGCGCAAAGTGTTTTTGAGTTTCATGAGCTGGATGAAAACGTCGTGTTCCGGATACAAGCCCGGGATCGTCTGGGGCGACTTAAAGTAGAAGGACAACCATTCCTGCACGCCCTTCATTCCCGCGCGTTGTGCAAGATCGAGAAACAACGCGAGATCCAGAACAATCGGCGCCGCCAGAATAGAATCGCGGCAAAGGAAGTCGATCTTGATCTGCATTGGATAACCGAGCCAGCCAAAAATATCGATGTTGTCCCAGCCTTCCTTGTTGTCGCCGCGCGGCGGGTAGTAATTAATACGAACCACGTGGGAAAAATCCTTATAGAGCTGCGGATAGACTTCTGGCTGAAGAATGTATTCGAGCACTGAAAGCTTCGATTCTTCTTTCGTCTTGAAGGATTCCGGATCGTCAAGCACTTCGCCGTCGCGATTGCCGAGGATGTTGGTCGAATACCAACCGTTGAGTCCTAGCATTCTTGCCTTCAAGCCAGGCGCCAGGATTGTCTTCATTAATGTCTGGCCAGTCTTGAAATCCTTGCCGCAAATCGCCAGCCCATTTTTCTCGGCGAGTATTCTGAGTGCCGGAATGTCAACCGTTAAATTTGGCGCACCATTCGCGAATGGTATTCCGGATTTTAACGCGGCGTACGCATAGACCATTGAAGGAGCGATCGCCTTGTGGTTTTCACGCATCGCCTTTTCAAACGAGTCGAGCGTTTTATGAACCGGATGCTGTTTGAGAAAGATTTCGGTTGAGGCCGCCCAAATCATCACCACGCGCGAGCAGCGGTTCTTCTTCTTCCATTCCGCAATCTCGGCGATCAGTTGCTTAGCCAATTCAAACTTGTTCTTGCCGGATTTAACATTGGTGCCGGTGAGCCGCTTGACGTAGTTCTGATCAAATACGGCCTTCATGGGCTTGATTTTCTGAAGCGGTGTTTTTAGCTGGTTAAGCAGATCTTTCTCGAGCACACCGGCATGCATTGCCGCCTCGTAAGCTGAGTCTTCAAAAATATCCCACGCGCCAAAGACGAGATCTTCGAGCCGCGCCAAGGGCACGAAATCCTTGATTAATGGCACGCGATTGTCGGTCCGTTTGCCGAGCCTGACGGTGCCCATCTGCGTCAAACTGCCGATGGGTTTACCGATACCCTTTTTCACTGCTTCAACGCCGGCGATGAATGTCGTACTAACCGCGCCGAGGCCAACCAGCAACACTCCCAATTTGCCTTTTGGCTCAACAATCGGCGCGCCCTTTTGAACTGCCATCTACAAGTCTCCTGTTAATTGTGGTGCTGCGAATAATACAGATGTGAATCGTTGCTGTCATCTGGCTGCGTTTGCTGGCAGCGAATTGCTTACTGAATCGCGCTGATGAATCATTGCGGCCGGATTGTTTGTGATTAGTGCTTTTAGACCTAAACGCCGCGCCCGCCGGATCCAGTTCACAGCGTCGACGGTCCATACCACGACCGGCAATCCCAACTGTCCGGCTTTTTCAACGACACGCGCTGAGACCAGCGAGTGATGAAGCGCAATCTCGTCAGCGCGTTGCTCAGCGGCAAGGTCGATCATTTTGAGGCGGCGGATTGTTGAAAGTGGGCGCGAGAGTTTTGGCTCAAACAGCGCAGCGGTGGAAATCGCGGGATCGATCTTCTTGACCAGCGCAATCGCCGCGAGGTCGAAACTTGAAACTACGACTCGACCCGCTATCTGGGCATTACGAATTTCGTAAACAACTGTCTCGGCCAGGGCCTTCGCATCTGCCGCATCCGACTTCATTTCAAGATAGAGAAGAGAATTGGTTTGCTGGAACAACTCAAAAACCTGTGCAAGCGTTGGCACCGTTCCAGCATATCGCTTTTCTTCAGTTTGAAGCGGCTTGAACCAACTACTTACATCGCAGTGATTCAGCTCTGCGGCAGTAAGCTCAGCGACCAACCGATCGATCTGTCCGGTCCGCTTAAGGTTTGCATCATGAATAATAACAGCCACCCGATCGCGGGAAAGGCGCACATCAAATTCGATTCCATCCGCACCATCTTCCAGCGCTCGCGAAAGAGCGGCGAGTGTGTTTTCCGGAGCGACAGCCGACGCGCCGCGGTGTCCGATGATTAAAGGAGTTGAGACCATGATGTCGTGAACTGTTCATCATAATCTCGCGCTAGTGATTGAATGAAATGTGGAAGATGGGTGAAATCAATCGGGCAGGACGGAACGAACGTCAGGCCGGCTTCCGCTGAGAATTTCCGACGATCTTTCGCAACGTAATATCAAACGTGCCGTATTCTGTTTTCAGTCGAGCCGCGACTGGAATTCGTTTGCTATCGCTGGTTAACCAGATTGAAAGCTGTCCCGGTTCTCTAACCATGCCGTCGGGGCCATATAGATCAGGTTCCAATCGAACAACTTCGACGCGGCCCAGCACGGTTTTCATTCGTTTCTTTTCGATCACTTTTACTGGCACGCGATACACGCGACCGGAGTCGCTGATAGTAACGGCAAAAGTCTTGCCAACCTCTAGCGGCTGCGTGCGCAGGAAATAAATCGCTGACAGGATGTCGTACACCTGGCCGGTAAAAGTTGTGGTGACACTTCGAGCGCCAGCCGCGGGGTTGTTTGGATCGCGCTCCACCCAAACCAGCTTGCCATTCGCTTGATCGAATAGTATTTCACTTTCGCGCAGCCGCTTGCCTTGTTCGTCGATGCGTTTTGTTTTTTGAACAGTGAAGGAGACAGGTTCGAGAGTCGATTCCATTCGCTCGTGAAAATGCAGCTTGAAGAGTTTGCTGAAAAAACCCCGGCTCGAAATATCACCGGTGAGTTTCAGGTCATACGCACTCGTCGCCGATTGAGGACCGGCTCCATCTGACTTCTGAATTGGTTGGCGGGTGGCAGTGAAACGAAAGTCTGCGACGTCAACTCTCTTCAACAGCAGGCGAGAAAATTCTCCGACGTAAATCAACTCTTCGCTGGGCTCGAATGGATGCGCGTATTTGGCAGCGCGGCCCTGCGCCAAAACGCATAACGCGAATGCCGGCAGCAGAAATAGCAACGCCGCCAGTTGGAGCCTTAGAGGTAGTAATTTCATTTCCAGTAATACGCTTTTAAGACCAAGAGTCCCCACGCGATTAGGAGACCGAGCGCTGCCTCATACTCGCGATACCGCATGTAAAGGCTTGGATCGAATTCAGTTCTGTTGTCAGTCTTGCGATACTCAGTGAACCTCGGAAAAAACATAGGCACCGAGCG
>DASQPM010000041.1:0-2894 GCA_035643935.1 Pyrinomonadaceae bacterium
TACTGTAAAAGCTGCGACTGTCAATCAAACACCACAGGAGGAACTAATTAAACATGCTACGAAAATCACATGTCCGGAAAGTGCTGCTCTTTGCGTCTTGTTGCGTTGCAGCGATAGCGTTAGCCGCAACTACTGCGACTATTCCCAACGCCGCGGCCGACTTCAGCGGGCGTGAGATTCTGAGCGTCGCTCGAATTGCGCACGGCGGCGCTGACTACGCTACCATGCAGAATGTGACCGTGCAGGCCAGCGGTTTCGTAAATGCCGCTGCATTTGGCGGCATAGGCGCCAATCCTCTGGGCGCAATGGCCGAAGTCAAACTCAAGATTACGGATTATCAGGATAAGCTGATGCGCCGCAGGCTGGATGTTGCACCGAGCGCGACTCTTCCGGGTCGAACGTATCTCGTCTTTACCGGCTCGCAGGGCGGCGGAATGATCTTTGGTAACGAGTTCAGGGTGAGCGAGACTGCGGCTTCACGCCACTGGGGAATGATGGGTTTTGACACTCTCAATCGTGCCATCGAGGGCTCACTCGTCACTGCGCGACAGAAAGATGAGGGAAATGATTACGTGGTAGAAGTTAAGTTTAATCCGCAGGACACTGTGCGCTACTGGATTAACATGCGGACTTTCCTAATCGATAAAATTTCTACGCGCTATAACAGCCAGGTGCTTATTGAAGAAGAGCGCAGTGATTATCGCCGGGCCGATTGCATGATGCTGCCATTTCACATCGTGACGCGCCTGCAGGGCCAGCGTTTCGCAGACCTGGCGATTGAAAACTACGATCTGAAAAGCAGAGTTCCGGCTGCGACCTTTACGATCACCGCTACCCCATAAATGCCTAGCCCAGGCTGGGCATAGCTGCCGTGACACCGTCCGCGCACTTAAGTTAGGTGGTTTTCATTGTCCAGCTCCAGTTTCGCAACGCGAGCTGGAGCCGGGTACTTATGCAGTTTGATCTTCAGCCATGATGATTTGACCTCTGCTTAATCTGTACTTTCGAGGAAGTAAACCGCGCAATCTCTTCAATGTCTGGCGAGCGCCCTCATCAACGTTTGGCGACGATTAATGGCCGTCCTTCTGATTCGCGCCGGTAAAAGACTCGCGGCGTCTGTGTGAGGCGCCGCTCCACGCCTGGAACGCGCTGGTCGGCTGAAACGCGTTCACCTTCAACGAAGGAAAGAGTGATGCCAACGCCTCGTGCCTGCTTCATTTTCTCGAGTTGCATGTTGGGCACGCGCGCGCTCGCATAGTCGAACCATTCACGCACCCATACCTGGCCGTCTTTGGGATCACTATCTGCCGCGGCCTGCTTCAATCCTTCCTCGACGAGCGCGTAGGTCAACAGCCCGTGCCCCAGTTGTGATGCCTCCTGTGCCGCCTGATAACTCTGCGCCGCGGTCAGGATGTACATCCCCTTCTCGTAAGCCAGTTGGGCCAAACCCTTTGAGTTCATCGGACCGCGCCGCTGCTCCTCGGCTTCCAGTGCCTGCCCGGAATTGCAGGCATCGATGACCATCAGAAATTTGTCCGCATCGATTCCTTCAACCGCCCGCTCCAACTCCTCATCCGAGACACCATGTTCGAGGATCATTTGCAAACCTGCGGCGTCAAGCTGAGTTCGATCCCCGGCGTATCCCAAGTCGTGCGGCAATAGATAGAACCGCTGGCCCTGAGCGGTTCCGTGCCCCGCGAAGTAGATGAAGACTGCATCTTCCGGTTCGGTGGCCCTGAGCTTCTCGAGTGGCTTCGGTAAAGGGGGCGCATCGGGTGCCCCGGTTCCTTCGGTTCCGGCAAGCCGTTTTAGCGCCCTTAAAATATTTGCTTTCGTGGCCTGTTCGTCCAGCAGCGATGCGACTTCAACATGCTCGTAGTTTGCAATCTGCTGCTGTTCAAGTCGTACTTCTTCGCCAAACGCTGTTGCGTCCGCGACGGCATACTTGAGATTGTATTGCGAATTGGAATAGGAGTTGACGCCGATGGCCAGAACGTAAGCAGTACCAGGCCGCTTGAGACTAGCCGCGCCCGTCAGACTCAGTACCGCGTCTTTGCTCTTGACGTTATCACGATTGAAGGCGTAGGCCGCCAGACGGTTTTCTCCGGCGACGATTGCTATGTTGGTTTCCAGGGTTGTCGCAGTTTGCCCTTTCAGCACATCACCTCGCCAAACTTTTACTAGCGAACCATTACGGAATAGCCGCACATCGCGCGCTCCGCTTCCGGCTGTGTGATCTTTGTCGGCTGGCTTTTCAGTTACTTCAATCTTCACGTTCAGGTTGCGTTCTGACGTGCTTTCATTACTAGCCGTACTTGCGGCGCCGACTTGTCCGTTCTGAGTCATCAAAATCAGTTCAGGTTGGCGGCGATCAAGCAGCGATATGTTTTTCGGCGCGCGAGGCTTTTTCCCGGTCATCACCTCAGCAAGCAGCCCGGGATAGTAGAACTCGTTGAAGAAGGTTTCGGCAGGCGTGACATCAAATGTATTGCCGCCAAACTGCCAAAGAATTTGCTTCCATGCAGCGGGTGAGCCGTCGAATAAGCCATCGGGCGTAACAACTAACCAATCGCTGCCACGGCTGTTGAGAGCGCCGCCGAGATTTACGAGGGTGGCAAGTTTTTCGCCTGACGAAGCGTCCCAAATATACTTGTCGTTGTTTTCCCCGAGGGCTACGAGAAAACGACCGTCAGGGTTGAAGCTGAGAGAGACTATCCGTCCGGCGTGAGGCAAGGTGCGCATTGTTTTGCCTGAGGCAACTTCAAATATATCGATTTTTGTGGCATATCCCGCGGCCAGCAGACGCGCGTCCGCGCTTATGCAAATAGTTGTGACCGCTCCGCTCTGTTCGTCATCATTGATCTGAAAAGTGTTGACCTTACGCCCATTTTCGG
>DASQPM010000042.1:0-7627 GCA_035643935.1 Pyrinomonadaceae bacterium
CGTCGCCCATCAACTCAAATATCTTTGCCACATGCTTGAGATATGCTTCGCGAGTCGCTTTCGATTTGTTGTCAGTCTTCGTGTAGTAATCACGATCGGGAAGACCCAGTCCACCCTGAAAAACTTCTGCCGTAACTTCAGCGCTGTTTTTGAAGTCCTGAGTGGAGTCTGATGCGAACAGTGCATTGATGCTAAGCGAATGCAGATGGGCGATCTCTTCCTGCAGCGTTTTTTGGTCGTTGATTTTTGCGATGCGCGCAAATTCCGGGTTGAGCGGCGTCAGTCCTTCCGCTTCGATCTTCGCTTCATCCATACAGGTCGCGAAGTAGTCGCCTACCTTCTGTTCGCTGCTGCCTTTCGGCGCTTTAGTATTCTTCGCCGCGGCATCGAGAATTTCGTGAAGCGCATCGCGGTTCTTTTCGTTCAAAACATTCGCTACCCCCCAGCTCGGGAAGGCGCCCGGGATAGGATTTTTCGCGAGCCAGTTACCGTTGGCGTATTGATAAAAATCGGTGCAGGCCGAGGCGTTCTTATCGATGCCTGACACGTCAAAGTTGTGTCCGTTTTGTCCGAACACGGACATCACGCCCAACGCGATCAGTAATGCGAAGGCAGTGAAAGATTTTTGCGAGTTAGTCATGCTGTGCTCCAATAATTCGTACGAAAGTACGTTTGAGTGTAAAGAAAAATTGATGATGTTGCTTGAGCCAAAGGGAGACTAGCCAAAACGTGCGCTACATGCGTCAAATCGAGTTTCAACAGTATACGATCAAGAACTGACGGGGCGCTATTCGCATACTACGCACTACGCGAAAATTTAGTTTCGTCGCCGAGCGCCGATTTCGATTTGCCGCAAACCGAAGCCGGGACCTTTAGTGGTCGCCTGCGAAATCCTTGACTAATCACGCGCTTTGGAATAGAAACCACGGCGCTCGATTAATAAAACGCAAGGAGTAGACTTATGAAGAAGTTGTTCGTATTGATTGCGGCGTTGATAGTCGTGGCTGCATGCACCGCGCCGCCGGCGAACCGCGAAACTGTAAACAGCAGTACCGTTGCCGAGAAACCATCGGCGCCGGCAATGACCGAAGCCGATGCGATTGCTAAAGAGAAAGCAGTCTGGGACACGGTCAAGAACAAAAACTACGATGGCTTTGCCAGTATGTTGGCCAGCGATGAAATGGAAGTTACTGGCGGCGACGGGGTGCTTGAAAAAGCGGGCTCGGTTTCCATGGTTAAAGATTTTGAGCCCAGCGAAATTGCGTTCAGCGATTGGAAGTTCATGTCAATCGATAAAGACGCATGGGTCGTGACCTACACCGTGAACGTAAAAGGAAAATATAGAGGGAAAGTTTTTCCGCCTGCTACATCACGGGCCAGTTCGGCATGGGCCTATCGGGACGGCAAATGGTTAGCTGTCTATCATCAGGAAACTGATGTCGCGAAGACGCCTCCGCCACCTCCTGCTGCGAAAGCTAAGCCTGGCGCAACGCCGGCATCGACGCCTGCGCAAGCGATGGCAACTTCAGACGTTATCGCTGACGAAAAAACGATTTGGGATTTTCTCAAGGCTGGACAATATGATTCGTTTGCCGCGATGCTAGCCCCCGATTCAATTGAGGTTGAGGCGAATGGAGTCTTCGACAAGGCAGGCACGCTGAAGGGTGTTCAAGGCTTCGATTTCTCAAAGAGCACTGTCAGCGAGTTCAAGTCGTTGAGCATTGATAGCGACGCCGCGCTGGTGACTTATCTGCTGACAACGCCGGGGACCGAGCCCGAGCACGAGCGCCACACAACAATCTGGGCGATGCGTGGTGGAAAATGGTTGGCGGTCTTTCATCAAGGCACGCCAGTCACCCCCTCGATGAGTTCAACTTCGCCCGCCATGCCAATGAACTCGTCTTCGCCAATGAAGCACGCGATGACTTCACCTTCGCCAAAGTAGAAAAGATTAGGCGTGAACGGTAACGGGGAATCTGTAGAAATTAGGCGGCGCTCGGCGCGCTGCTAATTTGCAGATTCCTTTTTTTTTGTAAAGCAAACTGTTAGTTTGCGTCGGTTGCCGAGACTTCAAGTTGAGCGGCAATGAGCCGACGCAAACTAACAGTTTTGCTTTAATCAGGAGCTTCGCGGCCTGCCAGTAGTAAGTAAGAGTACAGAGCTATGCCGGTGACGGCGGCAACGGTGAATTTGATGGCCGCCGGAATTGGCGCGGGCGAGATAAAGCCTTCAATAATCCCGGCGACCACCAGCAACGCGGCCACGCCCATCATCAAGCGACCCGCCTCTTTGCCACGACTCTTTAGCGCATCTGCGCGCGACAGGTCGCCGGGAATTACGAGCGCGCTGCCAATCAATAGCCCGGCGCCGCCCGCAATGAAGATGCAGGTCAACTCAATCACGCCGTGGCCCACCATAAACGTCAGCAAGTCGTTACCAAAACCGGCGCGATAGGTCAGCGCCAGCACCGCGGCAATCGTGGCGCCGTTATAAGCAAGATAGAACAGCGTGCCGACACCAAACAGCGCGCCGAATGCGAACGTGTAGATCGTCACCTGGATGTTGTGAGTAAAAATGGAACTCGCGCCTACCTGGTTGGCTTCGTTTAGGTCTTCCCACCAGTGCGTTTTGGTTTCGATGTAGAGTTCGCGAAACGCTGGCGGCACACCCACCAGTTCCGAAAATTCCGGATCGTGTTTCGTGCCTACGAAGCCGATGACAGAAAAAATCAAAAAGACGCTGAAGGAAACGAGTGTGTAGCGCCAGGTGCGGCGAAACGTCTCGGGAAAATCGCGCGCGAAAAACTTGCCGATGCGCGACGAGGCTTGCGCGTCGGCCTGGTAGATGCGACCGTGCGCGCGGATGACCAGATTGTTTAGATAATTGATCAGACGCGGATCGCGCGACTCCGCGCGCGCGATTGCGAGATCAGAGGCGGTGCGCCGGTAGATGCGGCCCAACTCGCGCACTTCCTGGCGACGGAGGCGACGAAGCGAACTCGTGTCGAGTAGCTTCAGCAACTCCTCTAAACGCTGCCAGGCGTTTTTGCGTTGGTCGATGAAATGGTCTGTCATTGCCGATTGCCGATTGCCGATTCGTCGCGCCGCTCATCGGATGGTTGGGCCAAATGTTAAGCTAACGGCCAATGCAAACCACTCCAATCGAAAATCGGCAATCGGCAATCGGCAATGCCTTGGTGGAGTGTGTACCAAACTTCAGCGAAGGTCGCAAGACTACAACTGTCGAGGCGTTGTGGCGCACGATTGAAGCAGTGGCAACGGCCTGCGTGCTGGATAAGCATATCGACCCTGACCACAATCGTTCGGTTATTACTTTTGTCGCTTCGCCGGAAAAGATTGTAGGCGCCGCGGTCGCTGTGGTCGCGCGCGCCGCGGAGTTGATCGACATGCGGGAACATAAGGGCGAGCACCCACGACTGGGTGCCACGGATGTGTTGCCTTTTGTTCCGATCAGCGGCGTGACGATGGAAGATTGTGTACAGCTTGCGCATCGGGCGGGCGAGCGCATCGCGAAGGAGCTAGCGATTCCCGTGTTCTTTTATGAACGCGCGGCACTTAAGCCGGAGCGCGTAAATCTCGAAGATGTTCGACGCGGCGCTCTGGAGTTGTTGCGCGAACAGATCGCTGTAGAGCCGGCGCGCGCTCCCGATTTTGGACCACTTATGGTCCACGAAACAGCGGGCGCGATTGCGGTTGGTGCCCGGCCTTTTCTTATTGCTTTCAACGTGAACCTCAAAACGCATGATGTTGCCATAGCTCGGCAGATTGCCCGCACTGTTCGGGCGCGTCATGGCGGATTGCCGTTTGTGAAGGCACTTGGATTCACGCTCTCAACACGCGGGCTGGTCCAGGTTTCTATGAATTTGGTGAACTATGAAACTTCGGGCATGACGGCCGCCTACAATGCGGTGCGTGACGAAGCTAAGCGGCTGGGTGTGGCGATCGCCAGCACGGAAATAGTTGGTTTGGTTCCGGAAAAGGCACTCGACCGCGAGGCTGAATATTTCGACAAACTTGAGACCTTTTCCGAAGACAAAATATTCGAACATCGCTTGCTCACCTGTAAGAGCGGGGGCAAGCCCACCTTCCTGACCCCGAGCTGAAATACCTTGAGAAAATCTTCGAGGTTGTGAGCTAAAAGCAAATAGGAATACGTGCCAGTTTCCTGGTCTCTCAGGTCGGGAAGGTAGGCTTGCCCCGCCTGCCTTGATTTGATCTCAAGAACCCAGTCGAATCATTTCTTTGCGCAGGCGCTCATGCTTCTGCATAAGTCGCAAATATTTTGCTTCATCTTTGCCGGCCTTGGCCTGAATGATTTGGACAAGCTGCTGTTTCTCAACAGTGCTCCACCGGCCAAGATTCGGAACCAGGCTCAACACCACCGCGAAATCGCGCAGCGCGGCAAGCTGGTCGCCATCCCAACGCGCGGTATCAGTTTTCAACGAGCGGGCAGTTGTTTTCACCGATTCACTCCACATTCGTTCAGCCCCTCCGCCAAATTTCGCAGCCATTTGTCGCTGCACAGCCAAACCAATTTTTCGCACCTGGAACCGATCCCAATCACCCACGCGAGACTGGTCCATTTCGAAAATCATCGGACCGGCGGCAAGCTTGCGCAGAGTGCGCGCGGACGTTCGGTAGGTTGATCGCGCCGCCAGTTTTTCTTCTTCCCTGGCGACGAGTTTACGAATCTCTGATTTTGTCGGACGAAAACCGAGTTTGCGATAGAACCAGAAAGCGCCCGATTCGATTCCTTCTTCGTTTTCGTGACCAATCTGATAGGGGTCAAGAGAAAACGCGGTGACGCCGAGCAGATGGCGAAACAGGTTGAGCGTGCGAGCGTAAAGCCACGCCGTCTCTCCATCGCGAAAGGTGTAGTAAAGATTGAAGCCACTTTCCATGCGTTCGAAAAGTGAAAGTCCCTCGAAATAGCCGATAGGCACCCCATTCTTAAAAATCATGGCCGCGTGGTAAGCACGCAAAGGCAGGCGCCACTCTGCCGGCAGTCCCATCACAAAAATATCAACGCCACGTCCAATATTCGTTTTGAAAACTCTTTTCGCGTCGCCATGCGTAAATCCATAAAGCTCGCGATAACGAACGGTCGAAGCCTCGCGCGCCATTTCAAGAATCGCGTCGCCTTGCTTCTGCGAAAGGAGTTGCAACGGTGGCGACGGTTTTTCCAACTCTGCTCGCAGCGATACTTCTTTGCGGCGAATCAGCGGTTCGCGATGATAAAAAACTTTTCTTACCGGAAGGCGCATGCCGGTGCGCGACGCGCTAACCGCCGGCGTCCAGCGCACATAAAGCTTTTGCGAGTCATAGAGTTCTGCTTTCTCTTTTTCAGTTTTCGGGAGCGCTTCAAACTGCTGCAGCAACCAGCGCAAGTCCTTCATTCCGGCCGGACGCGCGGCGCGCAGCCAGGCTTGATAGGGAACGTTCGCCTCAACTGCCGCGTCTTCTTCGAGCAATGGCATGAACTGAGGCCAGGTCTGGGCCAGCCGGTTCTCATCCTCAAACCAATCCCAATAGAGGCTCGCCTGGTTCGGGCGGCTTTGTAACAACCAGCGAACGATGAAGAAACTGAACGTGTCGGTGACAGAAAGGCCGGCAATGCCCGAGACTTCCGGATGTTCGAGCGCAGAGAGATCGACTTCAGCCTCGCGCCAGGACTCGACTCTTTTATGGAAACTCTTCAACAGCGACTCTGCGAGTTGTTTGACGCGCGCGCTTTGTGGGTAGGCACAAACGAAGAGAAGCAACTCATGAAAATGAATGATGTCTTCTGCATAGCCAATTTGATGTCGAGCGATACGGGCTAGTATTTGTTCTGTAGCCTTCTGAGTTCCACTACCGAAGGAACGCCTGGCATCGTCAAGGCGATCAAGCAGGGATTTGGTTTTGGTAGAGGGCACGGGTTGGTTTGGAGTGCGGCGTTGACGCCGCTTTGGTGTGCGGCGGCTTGACGCCGCTTTGGTGTTACCCCAGTGACTTCGTAAAAGAAAACAGTCGACTGATTCCGAACATTAACATCGGCGTCAAGCCGCGGTGCTGAAAAGCGGCGTCAAGCCCGCCGCACTCCAAAATGTCATCTCAGGTGCTTCCGCATGAACGTTGCAATCTTCCAGGCATCGATTGCTTTCCAGGGCATCGCCGCCATGGTGTAGTGGCCACATGAAAGCCAGACGACGTCGAGCGGCAAATTGTAGCGCTTCGCCTCGGCGATCGTTCGCTTTGTTAAATCCAGTGGAAACGTTAGGTCGTAGCGCGCGGCAATAAAACGCATGGGCCGCTGCCGCATTGTTGGCAAACGAGCAATAAATGGAACTGGACTAATCGGCGCCCAATACTCGCGCAATTCATCGAGGCTCAGATGATCGGCAAAGCCTTTGCGCAAATGACGAGTGGACAATCCCCGCCATGCCACGTCAGCCACATAACCGGAAACGTGGTTGAAAGTCCCGGCATCGATGTCCGGTTCATGAGCGAAGGCGAGAAACGCTATGCACGACCCTACACTAGTGCCGAGAATGCCAATGCGTTCATAGCCCTGCTCCTTGAGCCATCGCACCGCCGCCCGCGTATCCAGCACTGCCTGACGCATGGACTGGATCGTGCGGCCCACATTCGTGCTGACCAAATGATCGGCGCGTTCGAGATCTGCCGGTCGGCGTTCCTGATGATAAGGCAGCGTCAAACGCAGCGCAGACATCCCGATGAAGTTAAAAATGCGGCAAGCTTCTACATGGCTTTCCGGTTGGGCGTTCCACTGCGGCAAAACTACGACGGCAGCTCGCGGATGGCGTGCGCGTTTTTCACTCGCCGGAAAATAGCGAGCGCGCGCCAGATTATTTTCCGCATCAAGCGTATGAATGGCGCTGGTCCAGGTCAATTGATCACGCTCGAGTTGAAAGTCAGCAATTTCAGGCAACGCATAGAAGTCGTCGCTATGGGCCATTGCCCGCTCGCTGTATTGACGCAGCACTTCGCGCGGGTCATCGCCATTCACATGGTCCGTGACGAACTCCAATCCCCACTGAAACGGCCGCACCAGGCGATTATTATCTCGCTCGTGATGTGCGCGTTCGCGCGCGTGCATGTATTTCTTCCAGAAAACCACTTAACTTCCTTCCGTTAATATCCGCGATACGAGTTGGGAATCGTAAGGTAGATCAGGCGTAAAAGTAAAAAGCCTGGCTGGGAGTTTACTTCAGAAGAACTGAAGAGCCCTTAAAGAGGCGCGGCTAAAAAATGAGGGGTGAGTTTATGGCTCACCCCTCGCATCGCCTCAATGGCCTTTCACGTTTACTTGGTAACCGTCAACGACACCGAAGCAGTATGACTCAAAGCACCGCTGGTGCCGGTGATGGTTAACGGGAATGTGCCCCGCTGCCGGCTCACCGTAACCGTCATCGTCGTCGAACCGGAAGCAGTGACCGTGGTCGGGTTAAAGCTGGCGGTTGCGCCGCTTGGCAGGCCACTTACCGCAAAGCTGACAGTGCTGCTGAAACCATTTGAGGGAGTCACCGTCACCGTGTAAGTCGTAGTTCCACTACGTGGCACGCTTCGTGATGCCGGCGTGGCTGAAAGCGCGAAGTCGGCGGTTG
>DASQPM010000043.1:0-3011 GCA_035643935.1 Pyrinomonadaceae bacterium
CGCAACTCTCGAACGCAACAGCGAGCACCCATTAGCCGCCGCAATCGTTGCTGAGGCGGCGGTGCGCGGGATTGAACAGGGCAATACAAAAGATTTTGCATCAGTAACCGGCAAAGGATTAAAGGGCGAAATTGAGGGCCATCAAGTTAGTCTCGGAAATCAAGCTCTCGCTGCGGAACTGAGCATCGGCCTCGACAATTTGGTTGATCGCGCTGAAGCGCTGCGAGCGGATGGGCAGACCGTATTGTTCGTTGGCGTTGACGGCAAGGCAGTTGGTTTGATCGGCATTGCAGATCCGATCAAAGCGACGAGTGTAGAGGCGATCAAACAGCTGCACGCAGAGAACGTTCGCATCGTGATGCTTACCGGCGATAGCGAAACGACTGCGCGAACAGTCGCCGCGAAACTTCAGATCGATGAAGTCGTCGCCGAAGTCTTGCCAAACGAGAAAGCCGCGGTCGTGAAGCGCTTACAAGCCGAAGGGCGAAAGGTGGCGATGGCCGGCGACGGTATCAACGATGCGCCGGCGTTGGCCCAGGCTGATGTTGGTATTGCAATGGGTACCGGGACCGATGTGGCGATGAAGAGTGCGGCGGTCACTTTAGTGAAAGGTGACTTGCGCGGCATTGTGCGCGCAGTCCGGTTAAGCCGCGCCACCATGAAGAACATCAAACAGAATCTCTTTTTTGCTTTTATCTACAATGCGTTGGGTGTGCCCGTCGCTGCCGGCGTTCTCTATCCTTTCTTTGGTTTATTGCTGAGCCCGATGATCGCTGCGGCGGCGATGAGTTTTAGTTCTGTTTCCGTTATCGCGAATGCATTGCGTTTGCGAACAGTGCGGGTATAGATTTTGTCGCTTGTACTCTTACGCTTTATGCCGCAGAGGGTGTAGTATCAAATGCGATCCGAAAGACACAATCGACCGCAAAGGAATGTCAGACGATGCCCGGTGCATAGTCTGCTTTTAATTCAGCTACAAGGAGAATAAGGCATGAGGTATTCGTTACGGCAACAGTTGATTTGCGCGTTTAGCGCCTGCTTATTGGTGGTGATTTCTGCAAATCTGGCGGCGGCGCAAAAGAGTTCGAGACTTCAGGATGCGGCCCGCCACGCGCAGGAGGCGTCGGAGGTCTTTACCCAGATCATGAATGTCCGAGAGCGCGCGATTCCCAAGGAATTGCTCGATAAAGCTGAGGCTATTGCGGTTTTCCCGGGTGTCCTGAAAGCTGCCTTCATCTTTGGCGGCAAGGGCGGTCAGGGTGTAATCAGCAAACGTACTCCGAAAGGTTGGTCGGCGCCGGCGTTCTTCAATATTGGCGGCGGCAGTTTTGGCGCTCAGATCGGCGCCACGAAGACAGACTACGTTCTGTTGATAATGAACCAGGAGGGCTTGAACGGTTTGTTGAAGGACAAGTTTGAGCTCGGTGGTGAAATTGGCATCGCGGCTGGTCCAGTCGGGCGCGAAGCTGCCGCCTCTACCAATCCAAGGTTGGATGCCGGCATTCTTTCCTACTCTCGTAGCAAGGGAGCTTTCATCGGCGCGGCTATTAAAGGTGCGGCGATCAGTCCGGACAATGATCTAAATGAGGCGGTGTATGGCATGAAGGCCAAAGATGTCTTGACGAACAACTCAATGACGTTAATCCAGATGCCGGCCGGCGTTCGCATCTTTCCGCGCACACTGTCACGATACTCGGTGCGCTAAGAGGCTTTCTTGCAGTGGCGCAGACTTCAGTCTGTGTGTTCTTCGGACATGGAGAACACAGACTGAAGTCTGTGTTACTAACAAAACGACTTGACGCGTTTGTTAACGCGCCATAGAATGCCCGCGTTCCCGCAATGGGTCGTTCCTGCTCTCTTCAGCGACGGCGCGAGTTGATTTTCACTGATGCTGCCACGCACTCAACGACAGAAAGAAATTCTCGACTACATCACGCGCTTTTCCGAGCGTCACGGTTACGAACCTTCTTACGCTCAGATTGCGCGGCACTTTGGTGTGAAGTCGCGCGCCACGATCGCAAAACACATTGCCGCGCTTGAACGTCGTGGACTGCTGGCACGCAAACATGAAGATGGATCGTTTGCCCTCAATGTCAAGGTTGACGATCCCGATGCGCTTTGTGAAGTGAAACTACTGGGACGGATCGCCGCCGGCACGCCGCTCGATGTCGTTGAGTGTGACGAGACGGTTGCGGTGCCAAGATTTCTTCTGGGCCGCGTACGCCCCGAGAAAGTTTATGCATTGAAGGTCAAAGGCGATTCGATGATCGACGAGCATATCTGTGACGGCGACATCGCGTTGATCGAAAATCGCACTGACGCGCGCGATGGCGAAATAGTTGTTGCGCTCCTCATCGAACAGAACCAGGCAACATTAAAGAGATTGTACCGGAGAGGAATCAACATCGAACTTCATCCCGCCAACTCTCAATTGCAGGCGTTAACTTTGCCCGCCAATCAAATCCGCGTTCAAGGTATCTTCCGCGGTCTCCTACGTCCTACTATCTAAAAAGAGAAAACTGAGAAGTTATTAAGGAAAACAGGGGTTTTTGCAGGCCCCAGTGTGGCGGGAAGGCTCAATTAAACCCACGAAAAGGCAGTTCTGCCGGTCGCTGAAGCCAGTTATCCTGGGCGTAGTTTCCATCGGCATCGATCAAGTGCAACGTGTATGCATGCCGCGATCTTGAGGAACGATTGGCAAGACTCTTGTGCGGAAGCAGTCCGTGAAGAAGGACCAAACTCCCTTTGGTTACTTCCAATGGAACTAGTTGATCTTCAGGCCACGGTTCCGAGTTGTAAGTTTCAAAATACATTCCTTCCGGTCCCTGCCGCCAGCGTTGCTTGAGTCCCACTTTGTGCCCTGCGGGAATGGCCCACAGACAACCATTCTCGAGCGTGGCATCCTCCAGCGCAAACCAAAGCCCGACAATGTTCTGTGGTTCGGTGAAAAGAAAAGTGCTGTCCTGATGACAACTCACCTCACCACCGATGCGCGGTTGTTTGAAGATATA
>DASQPM010000044.1:0-5753 GCA_035643935.1 Pyrinomonadaceae bacterium
ACTTGGCCGTTTGTGGCGCGACTGATGTTTGCGCAGTTGCGGTCGCAGACGCGTCACCACCATTCAGTCTGGCGGCGAGCAGGCGAATCGTCTCTTGCTGTTCGGAAATTGTTTGCTGCAATCGATCGAGCCGTTGGCTCTGTTCGACCAGCATCTGTTCCAACGCACTTATTTTTGTTTCAGTGGTTTCAGGCTTGACCGCTGCAGCGGGCTCCGCCGTTTTCTTCGACGAATCAACCGCAACTTCAAACCGGTTCGCGTAATCTCTTTTTTCCACTTCCTGTGCGCGCGCATCGACTGCACCGATGGCGAGCAGCGAAAAGCAGAACAACGAGGTTGAGAAACGGCGCTTGTTAACCGGACTGAGTTTCAGCCGCATTATGCACATCCTTTTTAAAGAGAATTGCTTGGAAAAAGAATCACCGGAACTCAGAACAATGCAGGCATCGTCTTAAGCTCAGGTGAACGCAACGTTAAATCAGTGTTAACGGAAGTATTAGATGACGGGTGGAAGGTTGCATTCGCTCAAGCAGTTTAGAGTACAACCTTCAGGTTGCTGACTGGTAACAACTCAAGCTAAAGCTTGATGTACTCTGAACTTCAAGTTCTTTCGAACTTGCTATCTCGGGGCGTTGGCAGGTGATTCAATCCAACAGCACCCGGGCGTCCAGGGCTTCGGCTCGTTCAATTGCCGCCAGCAAACGCAGGTACTGCGAATAGTTTCTACCGCGGCTTGTCAGGCGCCCAACTTCTGACTGACTAAGATCGTTTCGGAGCAGCAGATCGAGAAAATCGTAGTAGTCGGCAGTAGCGCTGAGCGGCAGTTCGCGCACGTAGCTCGTCTCGCTAGCGTCTTCAGAACGAAAACCAGCGAGCAGATCGAAGATGTTGTCTGTAGTTAACCGGCTGGCTTCGCGCGACAAACGGATCGGCACCCGCAGCTCAAAAAAGCGCAGGCCCTGCGCAGTAGTGACCCGGCGCAATTCCTTCGTCGCCTCACCATCAAAAGGCGACTCTGCGTCCACGAGTATGCGCAACAGGCGTGGCTGATCGGCGGTGTCGATGGTGTCGAGCACTAGCTGTACGCGGTCGGCGAGAAATTTTTCAAACTGGGCTTCGATGGGATAAGTGATACGTCCCAGACAGCCAACTGACTCGCCTTCGCCCGCGACATCCTCGGGCAAGCACGCCGGACAAGATGGGCAAACAACAGTTTCCGCCTGCATCAACTCGATTTCGTCGCGCGCGTTCTCAACCCATTCGAGCTTCTCAGGCGAGGGCGAACTACTATCACCGGTTGTCAGTCGCGCATGCAGGTTACCGAGACGCCCCCATTCGCGCAGATGCTTCTCGGAATAGCGCGCCCGCAACGTGCAGGGATATTGAACTGCGAATTCGAGTGACAAAACTTTCTCCGGCAGATCAGCTACCTTTTTTGAGGCCGGTCACCAGCTTTTTGTAGCCAGTTTCATTCCTAAGCGGATCGAATTCCTGGGTCTGTTCGATCTTTGCCAGATCGGTAAAGCCATTCTCAATGGCGCGGCCCAGCGCACTGATGGCTTTGCTCTTGTTTCCTGCGCGCGCATAGGCGATCGCCAATTCGTAAAACAAGCGCGGGTTTTTCGGTTTGAGCAGCGCGGCGATTTCGAGCTTCTCAGCAGCGCCGGTGTAGTTCTTTGCCAGGCCAAGGCCGTTGGCTGCTTCAAACACCTGGACAAAAACCGCCTGCAACGCACGACGCGCCACTCGCTGCTGGGTGATGTCTTTCGTATCTTCCGACTTTCGCGTCAAATCTGAAACCACCGATTTTAGTTCGGCAAACGCGTCGGCATAAGTTGTCTGGTCTTGCAGTTGGCCGAGCAAAGTTTGTAGCTTCGTTTCCAGATCCCTTTGCCGCTTTTCTTCACCGCGTTCATTCTTGATGGCCGTTTTAATTTCTTTAATAGCAGCAAGCCGTTCGGCGTTCGCTGCAAGTTCTTTGGTGTCGCGCAGATCTTTGAAGTCGGCAGTCAGCGACTGATACTCGAGATAAGCCTCGTAACTCTTACCGCCTGTTTCGTAATCGTGTGCCTTGCTGGTTCGTTCCTTCAGGAGCTGATCGATCAGCGCCTCATCTTTTGCGCGGGTTCCCTTTTTCATTGCCTCAATTTCCAGCCAGGCGATGGCTTGCGCACAAAGATCCGCTGGCGCCCAGTCGTGACCGCCCTGGAAAACTTCCAGATGATTGCTTATGCCAACTCCATCGAGCTTGCGCTTCAGTTGCTGCATTTCGGGAAAATTGAAGTCTTCCGTTCCCGTCGTAGCGAAAACTACGAACGCAAGACCCGGCAGCGGTGGCGCATTGCCGGGAAACGCTGCGCTGCACGCAATCACGCCCGCAACTGCTCCCTGATACGCCAGTGCCGTCGCCAAGGCGACACGCGCGCCGCCGGAAAATCCAGTTGTGTAAACACGGTTTTCATCAATTGCAAAGCGTGCATGAGTGTCCGCCCAAAGGGTCTGAATCAGACCGGCTACCTGGATTCCGTTTTTTGAGTTGTTCGAGCCAACTACGATGAAGCCAAACTTTTCCGCCGCGTCTTTGAACAAACTCACCGGCAGCTTGCCGCGCGCGCCTGGGTCAAAAGCGTAAAGCATGGGCCACTTCTTATCGGGCGTATATTGCGAGGGTAGATAGAGCGCGTAACTCTGTTGCAGGTCGCTTTTGCAGGCCACGCTTTCAACAATTTCACCCCTGGGCCATTGATCGGGTTGACTTGCAAAACCGCGCGACGATGCCGTCAATAAGAGCAGCGCAAGCCCAGCAAGAATGCGGCAGCTAACTGTGATTCTTTTTCGGAACATGTCCGTCTGCAACTACAAATTCGATGACAGCGACGGCGTTGCTACTTTCGCCGGCTCGGGCGTGAAGTCTTCACCCGGATTAATAAATTGATTTCTCTCAAAGTTATATTGCTTGTCGTATAACTGCTTATAGCGGCCACCGGCGACTAGCAATTCATCGTGCGTGCCGCGCTCGACAATCTCGCCGGCTTCCAACACCAGGATTTGATCGGCGCTGCGGATGGTCGAGAGCCGGTGAGCGATCACAAACGTAGTGCGGCCGCGACGCAGCGATTGCAAACCATCCTGAATCAGCGCTTCACTTTCGCTGTCCAGACTCGAGGTCGCTTCGTCTAAAATAAGAATTCGCGGTTCGGCCAGAATCGCGCGCGCGATCGCCACACGTTGCCTTTGCCCACCTGACAATTTCACGCCGCGCTCGCCGACGATGGTGTCATAGCCCTCCGCAAAGCCTTTGATGAATTCTTCGCAGTGTGCGATGCGACTGGCGGCGACGATCTCTTCGCGCGTGGCATGCGGATTCGAGAAGCCGACGTTCTCAGCAATCGTGCCGTCGAAAAGAAAGTTGTCCTGCAAAACCACGCCGAGCTGGTTGCGATAGTCCTTTAGACGAATCGAAGCCAGATCGCTACTGTCTACCAACACCTTGCCCGATAGCGGGCGATTGAACGCCATCACCAAACTAATCAAGGTTGACTTGCCCGAGCCACTGGAACCTACCAGCGCAGTCGTCGAACCCGCCGGCGCCGTGAAGGAAACATGTTTCAAGACGGGTATGTCTTCGTTATATTCAAAGCTCACATCCTGAAACGCGATCTCGCCAACGATCGCCGGACACTTTTGCCGCTGAAAATCGTTTTCATCTTCAGTCGCCATCTGCTTCAGGTCACGGATGCGATCGAGGCCGGCAAAGGCTTCTGTGATCTGCGTGCCTATGTTTGCGATTTCTACCAATGGCATGGCCACCAGCCCGGTGAAAATCATGTACATGAAAAAGTCGCCGAGCGTCATCTGCCCGTTAAGGATGTCGCGCCCACCAACCAGAATCAGAATGACGCCGATGGCGCCGACGATGATGGTGGAAAACGCAGTGACACCGGAGATCGCGGTCATCGAGCGGGCGACATTCCGAAACAGACGATGCGCGCCGCGCGCGAACACAAGTTCCTCGCGCTTCTCCGCCGCGTAAGCTTTGACGATGCGAATGCCGCCCAGCGATTCCGTCAGACGGCCGGTGACTTCTGCGTTGATCTGCCCGCGTTCGCGGAACAGGGGGCGCAGTTTCTTAAATGCGAGCGCCATGCAAACGCCAAACGCGCCCAGTGCCAGCAGCGTGACCGAGGTCAGTTTCCAGTTCAGATAAAAGAGCACCGCGAGCGCAAGCGCCGCCGTTACCAAACTGCCGACGAGTTGGACCAGGCCCGTGCCGACGAGGTTACGTATACCTTCGGCATCGGTCATGATGCGCGAGATGAGTATGCCGGTTTGGGTGGAGTCGAAATATCTTACCGGCAGACGGGCGACGTGTTCCTGGACGCTCTTGCGCATCTCGGTAATGGCCCGTTGCGCGGCCACGCCCAGAACTTGCGACAGCGCAAACGAGCTGAACGCCTGGACCAGCGTCGCCGCCCCGGCGATTAACGCCAGCGGCAGTAGCAATCCGCTTTGATGTTTAAGGATGACATTGTCGATCAGGTATTTCGAACTTGCCGGCAAAACCAGACCGACGAGGCGATTGACGATCATCAAAAACATTCCCAGCGCGAGCCGGTAACGATGCGCCCAAATCAATTCACGCGCGTCTCGCCAGGCTGTTGCCGGAGTGATCTTCTTCTTCTTTTGTTCGTCGATGATTGCGCTCATTTAGATGTCAACTTTTTTCCGTCTGGTGGTCTGACGAATTGCGATTTTGCAGTTCCCACAACTCGAGGTGTTTCAAAAAAGCGTGGTGGGCAGCGAACGTAGCAATGCTCAAACCCGCGAGCCCATCGCGAAAGCCGCCTTTCAAAATAAAATTCCGGATGAAAGTGGCGGGGCCAATGGTCGCAATCTTCAAAGGCGAAGTGCGCCGTCCCTGTTCCAGCATTTTGCGCGCGCCCAGCGGCGCGTATCGTTCGCCAATCATGCGGTGGTGTTCAGCAGCGTCGCGGACAGTGTAGTGCAGCAGATCGCCGGTGAGCGTTCCAACACGAGCATTGGGGCTCATCGTAAATGACTCATGAATGTAAGCGCCTTGCCAGTGTCCGACCGATTTTCGATATAACCGTAGCTGACGATCTGGATACCAACCGCCGCCACGTATCCAACGGCCCATGTAGAACGCACGACGCGGAATCAAATAACCGTCGGCAAGCTCGCTGTCTGGATTTGCTAAGAGAGTGGCAATCGAAGCGCGCAGTTCTTCCGACACGCGCTCGTCCGCGTCAAGGCTGAGGATCCAATCGTGCGTCGCCTGCGCTGAGGCAAACTCTCGCTGCTCTGCAAATCCCGGCCATGAGTTTTCAAAGACGCAGGCACCGCATTCCGCTGCAATCTCTCTGGTGCGATCGCTCGAGCCGGAATCGACTACCACAATTTCATCGGCCCACGAAACAGACTCGCAAGCAGCACGGATATGGTCCTCTTCATTGAGCGTGATCATGCAGACTGAGATTTTGTTGTTCATGCGAGACCGCACGAGCATAGAAGGGCGCGGTTGGCGCGTCAACCGAGCCAGCCGCGGGATTTCCACTACGATGACCTATTAGACAGCCTCAGAAGTCCAGCATACAATTGGCTCTTCTTAGCCGTCGTTGTAGCACAGACTTTAGTCTGTGTGGCGTGAAAGGGCACAGACTAGAGAAAGCTCTGAACAAGTGGTCAACTCCTTGGAGTGCGGCGGCCCGGCGCCGCTTTGGTCCGCAGCAACT
>DASQPM010000045.1:0-7980 GCA_035643935.1 Pyrinomonadaceae bacterium
CGCGTCGATGTTTGGCGTGAAGTTCGGCCCTTGCTCATAGAGGAACATGTCCTCGGTCGCGATCATCAGCTCGGTCGCGCCTTCCTCGGCGTTTACGCGGGCGTTGGCGACGATATGCTCGAGCGGAAAGCTGCGTCCGACCTTGACTGCCGGCGAGCAAAACTGGCAGCCGCGTCCGCAGCCGCGCGTGATCTCAACAACACCGAACGTTGAGCGATGACGCACGACGGGAATTTCTTCAACCGGCGCCTGCATGTCTTTTGGAACTTTAATAATTCTTGGTAACGACGGATCGCCGGCCATGATGCGTTTGAAGAGCTCGCTGAAGGCGCGCTCGATCTCGCCGTCGATCAGGTAATCGATTTTGAATTCATCGAGCCGGTTAGCTTTCTCAAGCTGCCAGGCGCCCGGACCACCAACAACAATTTTTGGCCGGTACTTTTTGATTACCGGATGGGTAACGATGCGAATGAATTCATGCGCGTTGAGCGGCATCAGGTTTTCGCCGAAGATTTTTGCGTAGACATCGGTGGCGTAAGAGATGCCGAGCGGATTGTGCGCATGAATGGCCAACACTTTGGTTTCCGGCCCAACGAATTGTTCGAGGCTATCGGTGTAGCAGGTAACAACGTCTTCTTCCGCGTATTCGCGCAGCAGTAGCGTCTCAACCATACGCAGGCCGTTGGGCACATACTTTGCCCGACCGTCGGGCCACGATTCGTTTTCGAATGAAACTTTGTTAAAGAGGCGGTTACTGAATTTATAAGGCACCGTTGCGGACATCATCTGTTGCCAGATGCTGTGATGCCATTCACTTGCTTCCGTCGATGAAGCCGTCAAGACGATCAGAGGTGAAGCCACGGGGGAACCCTCCTGCTAAGAATTATTATTAATCTTTTAGTAGACCCCACCCTGGTTCGTAGGCACTTCCGTTAACAGTGGAACAAGCGGTCGGATTCTAGCATCGGCTTCCCCAGTTGCCAACGCATTGTACTTGTTTTAGGAGGCCCCAGCCGGCAACCTGGCCTACGAGTCACAACCTGAGCAGGAAGCGGCAATCTCTTCCCCAATCTCAAGCGCGTCTTTGTCCTCGCAAACAATGCGTTTCTGGGCCAATTCGTAAATTGGGAGGCGCTCAAGGTAGAGCTGATGCGCCTGCTCATGCGAACTGGCCAGCGGTCTGGTTTCGGCCCCCGCTTCAATTCTTTTCCAGCACAATTCGAAGGCAGTATCCAGCCAGACTGTGAGCGCCTCCCGTTTGCCCAACATCCTGCGGTTCTCCGGCATGGTCCAGGCGCCCCCGCCCAGCGCGATTACCCGAGCGCCGTCCTTTCGCAAGACTTCCCGTAGTGCGTTTGTCTCAATCTCACGAAATCGATCCTCGCCTTCCGTTTCGATGATCTCCTTGATCGTTCTTTGCTGCTGCGCGGCGATTATGTCGTCAAGATCCACAAACTCGTAATCGAGCCTGGCTGCTAGTGCTCGAGCAATCGTCGTTTTACCCGATGCCATGAAACCCGTAATCGCGATTAGACGATGAATCATTTTCTTAAGAATTTCATCCGATCATCTTTCAACTAGCGATTCAAGTACTTCAAAAAAGTTTGGGAATGAAACCGCGACACACTCGCTGCCTATAATTTCTGATTCTCCTTCAGCCAACAGCGCCGCCACGCTGAATGCCATGGCGATCCTATGATCGCCAAACGATTCGAGGGTGGCGCCTTTTAGACGTGCGACGCCGACAACGCGAAGTCCGTCTTCAAACTCTTCAACTGCTGCACCCATGGCCTTAAGATTTCTTGCGGTGGCGGCGATGCGATCGGTTTCCTTAAAGCGCAGCTCGCGCGCGTCGCGAATCATCAGACCAGCGGGTAGCTGACTGCCAACAACCGCTAGCAAAGGTAATTCGTCAATCAATGCTGCGCTCAAAGGCCCACTTATCCTCAGCGATAACTCTTTTTCAATGTTTTCCCGCAAGTTTCCGCTAACGCGAATACTGCCAACCGGTTCGTTTGACTCATCCCTCTTTGAACCAATGTCGATCTGCGCCCCCAGAGCTCGCAAGGTATCCAGAAACTGTGTGCGCGTCGGATTAAGTCCCACTCCCTCGATTTCGATTTCGGAATTCGCCAGCAAAGCCGCAGCGGCGATGAAAAACGAGGCGGCTGAAAAGTCTCCCGGCACTCTGACATCTCGCGCGGAAAAACTGGCTGGACCAACTACTGCACAACTGGTCCTCGTTCCGGTTGTGTCGCTCTCATTCTCAATCTCAATCGAGGCGCCAAACCACTGCAACATGCGTTCGGTATGATCGCGTGTTAAGCCGGAAGGTTCGACGATTTGCGTGCGCCCGATTGCGTGCAGGCCCGCCAGGAGCACACAACTTTTTACCTGCGCGCTCGGAAGCGGCAACACATAGCTTATTGGATTTAGAATTTTGTTGCCGGTAATTTGCAAAGGCGGCTGACCATCGAGAGAAACTATCCGGGCGCCCATTCTTTCAAGTGGCTCAATGATTCGCTTCATGGGACGCGTTTTCAGCGAATCATCGCCTGTAAGTATGGTTGGAAAATCCTGCGCCGCCAGCATGCCGGCAAGCAGTCGCATCGTTGTCCCACTATTACCGCAATCAAGCGGAAGCGAGGGTGGACGCAAACCGCGAAGACCTTTACCCTCAACTCTAATCCGATTTCCCTGTCGTGCAAGCGAAACTCCGAGGCCCTGCAGACACGAGAGCGTCGACGCGCAATCCTGACTGGGAGAAAAATTTGAGATCTGTGAAGTGCCTTTCGCCAACGCAGCGATAAGCGCTGCTCGATGCGATATCGATTTGTCTCCGGGGAGATGGCAGCGACCACTTAAGCGCCGTGCCGGCTTGATTTTCATTCGTCAATATTACCTTGCGAAGTGGCGTGCGGCGAAGGTCTAAAGAATAGTTAGAAAAACATTTAGCCGCGCGAAGTGCAGGCGAATTCCGTTTTTGCAAGCTTCTTGACAGGCGATAGCAGAGCGTGTTAAACCCTCGGTCTTCCGGGTAGCTTTTGGAGTTTCACTAATACAGCCCAGGATCCGCACGCGATGGCTCTGGGAGCGGCCATGTCTTTTAATTGTGACTCTTGAGACAACTGAGCTCAGATTTCCCAGCAGCATTGAGGCCGTTTCCGAAGCTGCCGCAGCAGTTGCTGAATTCATGAACCGGCTGGGCATCGACGAAGGAGTGGCCTTCGGCGTGGACATGGCAGTGCGTGAGGCAGTAACAAACGCAGTGCTTCACGGGAATAAACTCGATGAAGCCAAAGTCGTTGATCTAAAGCTGAGAAACTCGCCGGAAGCTTTTGAGATCATTGTTCACGACCAGGGGCAGGGATTCAATCCGAACGACGTCCCAGATCCGACCCAAGAAGAAAACATTCTGAAAACTTCAGGCCGTGGCATTTTTTTCATGCGAAATTTCATGGACCTGGTTGATTGGTCGGCGGATCCTAAAGGTGGAACCATCGTGCGCATGATGAAGAAACGTTAGAAATCGTTTTGGAGTTTTGATTTTTGATTTTCGATAATTCTGAGTACTCCACAGACTTGATTAGGCCGAAGGCAACAGCCCGACAAGCGAAAATCTGAAATCAAAAATCGCAAATCCGCTTAAGGAGATCGCAGCAATGGCAGAACTAAACATTTCGGAACGCCAGGCCGGTGACGTAACGGTTTTGGATATGGACGGCAAAATCACCATCGGCGAAGGCAGCGTGGCGCTGCGTTCTACCGTGCGCCGGCTGCTTGAAGAAGGCAAGAAGAAGATTCTCCTGAATCTGGCGCGGGTCGGCTACATCGATTCGAGCGGCATTGGGGAATTGGTCTCCAGCTATACTGCGATTAACAAGGATGGGGGCCAGTTGAAGCTGCTTAATCTAACGCAGAAACTTCAGGACTTGCTGACAATTACAAAGTTGCTGACGGTCTTCGACGTTTATGATACCGAGCCTGAGGCGTTAAGTAGTTTTAAGTAAACGGAGCAGACATTGCTTCTTTACAAAGGGAGATAAGTCATGGCAGAACTCGAAGTCACTGAAAGACAGGCAGGCGACGTCACCATACTCGATATGAGCGGTGCGGTGCGCATGGGCGAAGGCAGCATCGAGTTGCGCAACGCCATCCGGGGCCTGGTTGACGGCGGCAAAAAGAAGATTCTGCTGAACCTAAGAAGCGTAAAAAACATCGACTCAAGCGGCATCGGAGAATTGATTGCAAACTATACGACCGTCAGCCGCGATGGCGGGCAACTGAAGCTCTTGAATCTGACAGAAAAGATTCAAAACCTGCTGGTCATCACTAAGCTGCTGACTGTCTTTGACGCTTACGATAATGAAGCGGAGGCGCTGAACAGCTTCAAATAGGTTTCGGGTCACAGGTGTCGGGTGTTAGCAGATCGATTTCCGGCACCCGAAACCCGACACCCGATACCCTTCCAATGTTTCGTTCTACCTTTCGCCGTTTGCTCGCGCTGGACGATCCGCCCGAGCGAACGGCGCTTGCTTTTTCAATTGGGGTTTTTATTGCCTTCTCGCCGCTGCTCGGCCTGCATACAATTCTGGCCACCCTGATTGCATTACTCTTTCGCTTCAACAAGATCGCCGTCTACACCGGAACGTTCATAAACAATCCATTTCTCACACTTGTTCCCATCATCATTTCGTCTTATGCCATCGGGGCCTTTCTGCTTGGCCAGCCTCTGCGAATTCCGGCTCAAGGGTTGGCGCTGCTCGAAGAACCACATCTATTGACTGGCGATTATTATCGCAAGTTGTTTCGCGAGAGCTGGTACGTCGTTTGGCCATTCACCATTGGCAGTACGGTGCTATCCATCGTTTGTTCGCTCATTGCTTATCCGGTAACATCTTCGCTGTTGCGAGCGCGGAAACGATTAAAGAAACCGGTTGCAAGTGCCTGAGACTTCGCGTCTGGCATCTGTTTCGTGTGCGCCGGGCATCTCTAGAATCTCCCAAGAAAAATCAGCAAAGTCGTTATTGCAGCGCAGCTTTCCTATGAAAAAGATTGTCTTGTCCATTGCGTCATTAATTCTGTTGTGCGTCGCGAGCATGGCGCAACCAAAGCCGGTTCCCACTACTTCTCCGCAGCCTGCGCCACGTGCGCCATCGTCGCAGAGGCAGCCCGCCTCGTTTGACCTGACGACGTATGGAGTCAGTCTTGCTGTCGAGCCGCGATTGATCATTATGATGGCGGCGCTCGAAGCCGCCGGGTTTGAAGCTACGCCCTCAGTTGGCGGGATTTCCCTATTTCGAACGCAAGTGCGAAAAGATCTTGCCACACTTGAGCCCGACCTGCGCGCTCGTCTGCATACATTTTATGAACGCAACAAGTTGCCGGCGCCGGCCACGCCGGCGGACCAGGCCGCGCGCTACGTTTCACTGGCGCTGGCGCTTGGACCACCGCCTTTGCTCGAGGCGCCCGAACGCTCGGAACAACTGCCCGGAAGTTTGCTTGAGGTGCTCGACTTTGCTCCGTTGGTGCGCGAGTTTTATCGCCGCTCGGGCATCGATGAAAAACTGGTAGCTTACACACGTGCCTATCAGGCGGAAGGCGATCGGCTGCGCCAACCTACGGCCGACATGGTCCAGTCGGTGTTGTCTTACTTGCACACTCGGCCGATCACAGTTGCGACCGAGCGCGTTTTGGTAAAGCCGTCGAGTACCAGAAAGAAGAACGAACAACGCACCTACACCATTCGTGAGCACCAGCGCCACTTCTTTATTGTTCCCGACTTGCTGGGAGTGCCCGGCGCGATAAACTTTCGCGTAATCGCCGACGATTATTACGCCGTCGTCCCGGAAGGAACTGATCCAACCTTGTCCGAGCTGCGACGTGGCTACCTGCAATATGTAATTGATCCGATGGTGCTCAAGTTTAATCGGCAGATTGCCGACCGGCGCGAGCAGATCAGGCAGGTGCTGGCGGAACGAGAAAAAGCAGGCGCATCAGTAAGTCCTGACGTTTTTCTTACTGTTTCACGGTCGTTGGTGGCGGGGGCCGATGCCAGGTTTGATGAATACCGAAAAATTGAACGAGTTACGTTGGACGCTCGCGCTAAACTCGACCACGCCAAAGACGACGTTACGCGTCAGGCAATTGTAAAAGAAACGCAAGCCACACTGACCGCAATCCAGGATGAGGCGATTGCGCGGCTGGCTGATGATTATGAACGCGGCGCCGTGCTGGCGTTCTTCTTTGCCCAGCAGTTCAAAGACATCGAAAGCTCCGGTTTCGACATTGGCAACTTCCTTGCAGACATGATCTCTTTATTCGATCCGGCACGTGAAGCGAACCGGCTGACCGAATTCGCCGAAGCGCGAAAGCGTGCCCTCGGCGCGCGCCAGGCCCGGCTCTCGGCACGAGCCGCGGAGATTGAGTCGCCTGTCTATTCGGAAGCTGAAGCGTCAAAAGCTGCAGCACTCGTCAAACAACTGAGCCAGATCGAACAGATACTGCAATCGAAAGACTACCGAACGGCCGAGGCCCGCTTGAAAGAGCTGCTGAAAGACTATTCGCGCGAGCCGCGCATCTTTTTTGCACTTGCTCAAACTTCCAGCGTGGCCGCCGCCAATGCCACCGATGAAGAGGTGCAGGCGCAACGACTCAAGGGCGCGCTGGCAAACTATCGACTGGCGGTTGAGGCCGCATCTCCGGAAACAGACCGCGCGCTGATCTCGCGCGCGCATGTGGCCATGGGCCGGATCTACTCGTTTCTCGAGAACAACGCAGAAGCAGCAAAGGAATTTGACGAAGCTATCAAAATCGGCGAGGTCACGGGCGGCGCTTATCGCGAAGCGCTGGAAGGCAAAAGCAAACTGCCGAAATAAGTAGGACAGGCATTCCTGCCGGTCCTTTGATTTCGGTGCTAGTACTCAAGCAGTTCAGAGTCCAAACTTTAGTTTGCCGATTCTGACAGTAAGCAACCTGAAGGTTGGACTCTGAACTACTTGACCCACAGGACAGGCAGGAAATGCCTGTCCTACTTAGTTATATTGGTTGCTGCGATGGCCTTATCACACGCACTTTTGGTGCTTTATTTGGCAGTTGAACTTCGATTTGTGGAATCGTTGGCAAATCGATTCTGGGAACCGAGATATTCATCTCCGGAATTGATCCAAGTTCAATGCGCGGAATAACAATGCGCCGCGCTGATGGCGTCACGCCCCCGGGCGCCACCATTGGCTTTGCTTCTGTTGGCGTGACGGTAATGGTTCGTTGGTTCCCTTTGCGGATTACCGTCAAGGTCACGTCGCCGTCTTTCTTTTTGTTAATACCGCGCGCGACATCGCCTGCGCCGTTAACTTTCTCGCCGTCGATTGCAGTGATCACATCGCCTGCCTTAATGCCGGCCTTCGCTGCGGGACTGTCTTCGGTAACCGAAGTCACCAGCACACCCTGTCCTTCGGCAACGCCAAAGTACTCGGCGAGTTGTTTGGTCAACTGCATCGTGCTCACGCCGATGCGCCGGTTGTTCCCAAACGCGTAAAACATATCTCCGCCCTGCCCGGGTCCTTCCCACTTCCAAACATTTCCGCCGGGCCCTTCGGGAGTCATCAAACCACGCAGGCCCGGGAGATCTTGCATACCCTGCAGAGTCCGAAAACCCTCGCCTGCATTCATTGATTCATTACGCTTGCCGATCGTGACTGACACTTCCTGCTCTGATCCGCTGCGACTGATCCCCAGGCGCACGCTTTGATCGGGAGCTACTTCCGAAACGAGCCTATTGAGCTTTCTGACGCTGGTAACATTTTCGCCGTCGAATCTCAGAATCACATCATCTTTGTGCAAGCCCGCTTTTTCCGCGGGGCTGTCTTTTACGACTTGCGTTATCCCTACGCCGCGCACTTCACGTAGGTTGTAACGGCCCATGTTGTCCTTGCTGACATCCTCAGCGTAGACACCGAGAAAACTTCCGCCACCAATGAA
>DASQPM010000046.1:0-5311 GCA_035643935.1 Pyrinomonadaceae bacterium
AAGCAGTAGCACAGACTTCCCCGCCGCCCGCCTTACGCTTCAGAAAGCGGCGTCAAGCCGCCGCACTCCAAATGTTTGCGTATGCTACTATGGCGCGAAAAATTATGATTCGATCATTTGGCGGTGTTCATCCCCAGATCCCAGACAGCGCCTACGTTGATCCGAGCGCGCAAATAATTGGCGACGTGCAGTTGGGCGAACAGTCGTCCGTTTGGTGCAATGCAGTGCTGCGCGGCGACATGTATTACATTCGCGTCGGTAATCGGAGCAACATCCAGGACAACTGCGTGGTCCATACGCGCACCGGCGAGAAGCCCACAATCCTCGAAGATGAAGTCACGGTGGGCCACAGCGTCACGCTGCACGGCTGTTACATCGAGCAGGGCTCATTGATTGGCATTGGATCCATTGTGCTGGATGACGCGCGAGTGGGTGCACGGTCGCTGGTCGCGGCCGGTTCATTAATCACTCCTGGGACCATAATTCCACCGCAGTCGCTGGTGATGGGTTCGCCGGCCCGGGTTAAGCGCGGCCTCACGGAAGAAGAGGCAGCCGGACTCAGTCTGTTCTGGCAAAACTATGTACACTTCACGCAAAAGTATCTTGCCGAGAAATAGAGCTTTCCCAAACTAATCTAGATTCTTGATTGCAGAAACGTGGGCTTAAAACTGAAGGTCACGTGAAAAGCAAGGAAGTACAGAAAAAAGCGGTAGTCAAAAAAGTATAGCAATCGGGGTGCGGCGTTCGCTTGATAGTACCAGGCCACGCCAGCCAGCGAAGCCAGGTTCAGAACGACGACCGCTATCGGGAACTGCGGCGTCCGTCGCAGGTAAGCCAACATGCGATCATAAAGATTGTGTGGAACGATCTGTCCCACTGCCGGCGACTTGCCGCGATACTTATTGAACGTAATTACGTACCAAAGAAAATAGTGGAATACGAGAACGAACTGGGCGAAGAACCGGAGAGATTGTTCCGCCAGATTCGAGGTCTTGAATATTGCCTGCAACGCGATTACAAATCCAATCATGCACACCAGGTAAACCCAAACCTGAGCATTCCCGCGCTGTCGCAGCAGCAACCAGGCCAAAAGAATCAGCGAAAGCGCAACGATGCCGGCCCAACGTAGATTCGTTTGCGTGAACGGATAGGCAAACAGGGGAACAGAAAGGCCAAAGACGAAGCGAGTAGTTTCGCCTTCATTGTTGAGACGATCGATCGGCAGCCAGATACCCGCCAGATTGTTGCGCTCGGCCTTGAAAGTTTGTCCGACGCGATGACCGCCAGTGAGCAGCACCGGAATCTCATCTGCTGTCTGCACCGCCGGCGTCTGTTGTGGCTCGCCGGCATAATAAGCTTGAAAGATCAGATCTGACGCATTAGTCCACTTTTCATTACCTACTCGAATCTCGCCGTCGGATCGACGATCGCTGGTTGCAGCCTTGGTTACGAATGCTCGTAAGCCCGCGGTATGCGGCGCTTGCAGGAAAAAATAATATTCGCGCCCGCGGGAGTCGGCCACCGGGTCAAATGAAATGAGTGTCCAGCCATTTGCGGGAATTTGCGACCCACTAATTTCCAGGCTGCGAACGTTTCGATAAACATCCCGAGCGGGGGCGAAAATCAGCAACCCCAGTAACATCAAAATCAAAACGATCGCTCCGGCATCGAGTGCATGTGACATTCGTCCCTGCCGCGCCCCCTTCCACACCGAAACCAGAATGTCGTCGCGAAATGCGTGGTATAAAAAATAAACGTAAATCAAGGCGGCAATGTCGTAGACGTAATGCACGGTCCAGATCGCCAGGGTCAGCAGCACCAGCATCACAAAAGCAATTCGAGTGCGGGCATTGCCGCGCACAATAGCGCCGAAGTAGAAGACAAATCCGAGAATCACATGCGGCCAGCCAAGACCCAGCATTAGCATTTTGTAGCCCAGACTGGACCACAGCGAATACATCAGGATGATCGCTACCAGCGTCAGTCCAAGCGTAATGATGACGGGACGCACGCCAGTGGCAACGCCAGTCAGACGTGGCTTTCTGCTTAAAACGGCTGCGTTGGAAATGGAATCCATCAGTATGAGTTGAACCGGTCTACTACTTTCTGAGCGCGCGCGACAAGGATCCTGAGGTTAGCCGACTCGCTCGTTGCTTGCAACGCAAAACTGCGTAAACCGGCCGCGGCGTGCCGGAACTCTTCCGTGGGTCTGCGAAGCGTTGAGTTCAATGTCATTGTGAGCTAGCGTTCTAGGCAATCCATAAAATGGAGGTGCTGTTTATCGCAAGTCCGACCCCGGTCGCTACCGCTCCCGGTTCTGTATTCGTCGACCCACAAATGCAAACAGACTCAGTTCAGATTCATAATCCTATTGAGGGTTCTGGTTTCGCTATTCTGTAATCGCGCTTACGACTTTTTGTGCAAAGCTTCGCGGCGTCAACGCTTTCGGAGCGCTAAAATCCAAGGTATGATGAAATGCTTGCTTAATACTTCTTTCATTGTCGTTAAGACCTAATGCCCTCAGCTAAAACTCAACCGGCGCGCGGTATGCGCGACTTTCTTCCCGCCGATGTGCGGCGCCGTCAATACGTCATTGACGTCATCCGTCAAGTGTATGAGCGTTACGGTTTTGAGCCGCTGGAAACGCCGGCAGTAGAAAATATCGAAACGCTGATGGGCAAGTATGGCGACGAAGGCAATCAGCTCATCTTCAAAATCCTCAAACGCGGCGAGCATGAGAAAACAGGAGAAGCTGATCTCGCGCTGCGTTACGATCTGACGGTGCCACTAGCGCGCGTAGTCGCGCAATATCAAAACGAACTGCCGAAGTTCTTTAAGCGCTATCAGATTCAACCTGTGTGGCGGGCCGATCGGCCGGCACGCGGGCGCTTTCGCGAGTTCTACCAGTGCGATGTTGATGTACTGGGCTCGCGGTCAATGGTGGTTGAAGCTGAGATTTGTGCGGCTGCGAGTGATGTGCTGACCACGCTCGGCTTCAATGACTTCACCATTCGTTTGAATCACCGGCAGGTGCTGACTGGTCTACTGGCGCAAGCCGGCGTTGCGCGAGACAAGCAAGCCGACGCTTTGATTGCACTCGATAAGATGGACAAAGCCGGCGCGGAAGGTGTTGCGCGTGAATTGAATCAACGGGGTATCGTTGATGAATCTGCTGTGAATCTGATGCGCTTTTTCGAAGGCATAGCCGGAGCGCAACGCGCTGCTGAATTAGTTGATTTGGAGGGTGCTGAAACACGGACGGCATTCAATGCAGACGTTTTGGGCCGTCTGGTGGAGTTCATCGGCACGCACGAAACGGGCGCGCAGGGAGTTGATGATCTGCGGCAGATCTTACAGTACTGCCGGGCCAGCGGAGTTACTGCTCGCATCAAATTGGATCCAACGCTGGCGCGCGGCTTAGCTTATTACACAGGCGCTATCATGGAGATCAACGTCAAGGACCTGCCGGGTAGCTTGGGCGGTGGCGGCCGGTACGACAATCTGGTTGGGATGTTCCTCGGTAAAGATGTTCCAGCTTGTGGTTTCTCGCTTGGATTGGAACGCATCATTGTTGTCATGAATGAGCGCGGTATGTTTTCGAAGGTGTTAACCTCTTCTCCTGCGGATGTGTTGGTTTCTATTTGGTATCAGAAAGGTAGAACCGAAAAAATTGAAGCGGCTGAGGATTCCTTGGCTTTGGCGCGTGACCTAAGAGCAGCAGGACTTCGAGTGGATGTTTATCCTGCACGTAACGTTAAACTGGGAACGCAGTTGGCCTATGCTGCAAAAAGAGGCATTCCTTTCGCTGCTGTCATCGGCGAGAATGAACGGGAACAAAATGAAGTTTCAATCAAAGACCTACGCTCGGGCAAGCAACGCACGGTCAAGCGGGAAAATCTAGCGGCAATCTTAGCAGCATCGTTATAAACAATGGAGAAGACGCTAAAGGTCTTGAACCGAATGGTCAAAGACGGCGTAATCGAACAATACGCCATCGGTGGAGCAGTCGCCGCCATTTTCTACATTGAGCCGATCAATACAAATGACCTGGATATTTTCTTTCATGTGAAGGATGCAAGTGCTGGATTGGACATTTTGGCGCCGCTATACAAATACCTTTCGGATTTGGGCTACAAAGGGCGCGAAGAGGCAGTCGACATTGAAGGCTGGCCCGTCCAGTTTCTTCCCGTCTTCAATCCATTATTGGAAGAAGCAGTCGAGCAAGCCAGGGAAGTTCGTTTTCAGCGAACGAAGACGCGCGTAATGCAGGCGGAACACCTCGTGGCGATCATGTTGCAAACCGGCAGACTCAAAGATCACGCTCGGATCGCCCAGTTCATAGAGCACGAAGCTGTGGAAAAAAAACGACTGGCTGGTATTCTGGCGCGGCATCGGCTCAACAAGAAGTGGAAAACATTCATACGGCAGAAATTGAAATGAAGAAATATCCAAACATTGCCGAGTTGTTCAGGCAGAAGGCGAAGCGCAGAAAGCATTTGGCTCGACTGTCGTTCGAAGAAAAGATTGGCATTGTCAATAAGTGGCGGAAGTTGACTCGGAAAATTCGAAAGAACCAAAGCACTGAGAAACCATAGCTCACTCGGTGAGCGGAATGCGCTTCGGCAATAGGTGGGCACACAAACACATGAACGAATCACTGGGCCAACATTATCTTGAAGATTCAATTGCCAGCCTGCGCGCTTACAAGAAAATGGCGGAGAAGGCGCTGGACCAACTGAACGAGGAAGAGTATTTCCGCACGCTCGATGAAGAGGGAAACAGCGTGGCCGTGATCATGAAGCACATGGCCGGCAATATGTTCTCGCGCTGGACCGACTTCCTGACGACGGACGGCGAGAAGCCAAATCGCAATCGAGACATGGAGTTTGTGATTGATCCAAACACTACCGTCAAAGACATCCGCGATTACTGGGAACGCGGTTGGCAATGCGTGTTCACCGCGCTCGAGCCGCTCGGTCCAGACGACTTGATGACGAAAGTGATGATTCGCGGCGAAGAGCATACGGTGGCGCAGGCCATCAACCGGCAACTGATGCACTATGCGGATCACATCGGGCAGATAATTTTTCTGGCGAAACATTTTCATGCGCGCGACTGGAAGACACTGAGTATTCCGCGCAATCGTTCGGCGCAGTTCAATACCTATCTTCAGAACCAATCGGCCGCGACGGATTCTGAAGATGCGGTTGAATGAAGTTTGGCTATGCGCAAAAAGTCCGATCTCGAGTCGACGCGGAGCGTTCTCATTAACACCGCGGTTTCAGCCCGGTGACCACCGCGCGTGATCATA
>DASQPM010000047.1:0-2925 GCA_035643935.1 Pyrinomonadaceae bacterium
GTGCAGATCGCAACCGAGCATGCCAAACGTTAACGTGTCGGAACCGGGAAGAGCGTGGAAGAACGGTTTCTTCTCAGTTGGATCGCAAGCGAGCGCGGCCACATAATTCGTCGGTACGCGCAGATGGCCGCCTTCATTGAAGCGCACTTTACAGATGCCGCGTTTGCCTTCCTTGATGAGACAGCGATGCCCGCACGCATAACATTTCAGCGCGCCGCCGGCGAGGTGTTCAGTTAATTCCGGTGCGCTTTCAGTCGTCAGCGAGTCGAGAACTTCGGCCAGCGGCGCCGATTTAGTACTAATGGGCATAACAACTTCTAAAACCTATTCGATAGCGTATTCGTCTTTCGAGAATTATACTCCTTTGATGTCAGTTGTCAGTCGCCCATTGTCAGTAGCACCACTCTGTGCTGCCTTGCAGGTGCATTTACACAGACTGAAGGAACGTCTGAACAAGTTGTTGAAACGTACGTGGTTTCTTCCCCTCCCTTTGGGAGGGGTTAGGGGAGGGTGCGAAGCTTGACGCGCACAAGCCCTCTCCCAACCCTCTCCCAAAGGGAGCGGGAGAAAGACTTCAAACTAAAAGTCTGTGCTACTTATGATCATCGAAGAAATAACTGTCACAGCATTTCAACAGCACACGCGCATCGTGGGTTGCGAAAAAACGAAACGCGCGATTTGTATCGATCCTGGTGATGATTCAAGCACCATCGTTGAGGCGATCGACAAGCATCGGTTTGAGTTGCAAGCCATCGCAGTGACGCACGCGCATATGGACCACATTGGCGGCGTAGCGGCGTTAAAGAAACTGAAACCATCTGCCGCAATCATGATTCATAAGGCTGACGAATTTATTTACGAAGCGCTACCGGGTCAGCCTGAGTGGATTGGTATCCCTCGGACACAGTGGGCAGCGCTTGGGTTCGACTACGAAGATCCGCCGAAAGCTGACGGCTATTGGGAAGATGGGCAGCGGTACAAGGTTGGCGAGCTCGAGTTTCAAATCATTCACTGTCCCGGCCACACGCCCGGCCACGTCGTATTGTTCGAAGCAAACGAACGGAAAGTCTTTGTCGGTGATGTGCTGTTTGCGGGTTCGGTCGGCAGGACTGATTTGCCGGGAGGATCAACGGAACAACTGATGAATTCAATTATGAACAAGCTGTTGCCGCTTGGCGATGATGTGGAAGTTTATTCCGGGCATGGACCAGTGACTACGATTGGCAAGGAGCGCGCAACAAATCCGTTTCTCACCGGAGTCTACAAGCTGGGAGCAGGAAGGCTTTGAAGGAACCACTAGAGGAAGGTTCAAAAAGTTCAGAGTCCAACCTTTAGGTTGCTATCCTTGGAAAGAATCAAACTAAAGTTTGTACTCTGAACTGCTTGAGAAAACTGCTTGAGGATCTATTTCCTGGTGGGCCCGCGCAACCGGCTGGCTTTCAGCTCTTCCCACTGGTCTTTCTGTTCGTCCTTAAGCTGGCTGGGCAATGACTCAACCGGGATATTATTTTGCGCGCAGAAATGCCGCCACAGGACAAAGCGCAAATCGAATTGCCCGGTTTCTTCGGAAATGATGTTATCTACGGGCGGTTGTTTCGTGGTTTTTCCCTTGTTCATATTTCAGCTCGAGCGATTGAATTTCTTAGAGTTTAGCAGGAGTGAGCGCTGCGAACCAATTGCGCAAAACAAAGACGGACGCAGTGTCCGTCTTTCATCATTACCTTGTCGAGTCGCTTAAGTCCCAACTCCATCCGCCGAGCGGCGCCCAGTTTCGATCTTGGAACTACGCCACGGTAATCTCTTTCGACAGGTACACATCTTGAATCGCGTTTAGCAACTCGATGCCTTCGGCCATCGGCCGTTGAAACGCTTTACGTCCTGAGATTAGGCCGGTGCCACCGCCGCGCTTGTTGATTACAGCGGTGCGCACTGCTTCCGCGAGATCGCTGGCGCCTTTGGATTCGCCGCCCGAATTGATCAGACCACAACGTCCCATGTAACAATTGGCAACCTGGTAACGAACCAGATCGATGGGATTATCAGTCGTTAGTTTTTCGTAAACGAGCTTGCTTGTCTTGCCATACGACTTGCCCAACTCTTTTTCAACCGCCGGGTAGCCGCCGTTTCGTTCCGGAAGCTTCTGCTTGATGATATCGGCCTGAATGGTTACGCCCAGGTGATTTGCCTGCCCGGTAAGATCGGCCGCGGCGTGCATGTCACCTTCCGGAGTTTTGAATTTTGAGTTCCGTAGGTAGCACCAGAGAATGCATGCCATGCCGAGCTCATGTGCCTGCGCGAAAGCCGCGCTGATTTCGGTTATTTGCCGCGTCGACTCGTCCGAACCAAAATAAATTGTTGCGCCGACAGCAACAGCGCCCATGCTGTGCGCTTCCTTTACCGTTCCGAATAGCACCTGATCAAACTTATTCGGCAGCGTCAACAACTCGTTGTGATTGATCTTCACGATGAATGGAATCTTGTGCGCATACTTGCGCGCGACCGTGCCCAGCACGCCAAAAGTTGAAGCAACCGCGTTGCAGCCGCCCTCGATCGCTAGCTTCACTATGTTTTCCGGGTCGAAGTATTGAGGGTTGGGAGCGAAGGACGCGCCGGCCGAATGTTCTATGCCCTGGTCCACCGGCAGGATTGAAAGATAACCAGTTTTGGCGAGACGGCCGTTGTCGAAGAGAGTCTGCAGCGAACGCAAAACGGCCGGCGAGCGGTCGGAGCCGGACCAAACGCGATCGATAAAATCCGGCCCCGGCAAATTAAGCGTGTCCCTGGTTATGGCTGTCGCCTGGTGGTCCAGCAGCATGCGCGCGTTGCAGCGAGCGGCACCGGTAGATAGTCACAGCGATGCCCAGCCAAGAGCAGGCGCACGTACATGTCGTGATCGAAATCATAGGGCCACTTTTCATCGAAGCC
>DASQPM010000048.1:0-12074 GCA_035643935.1 Pyrinomonadaceae bacterium
CAATTTGTTGACTACCAAAACCCTCTCGACTGCGCACCAGGTACTACAGTCATTAATCAGCCAGCCAGTAACTGAAGCAGAGCTCGAGGCTGCGAGGACTCAGGCTATCGCCGCGCTGAGCAAACAACTCGGCACGAACGATGGCACGGCCGACGCCTGGCTCGACGTTGATACTTACGCTGTTAAATCTGGAGACGACCGGTTGCGTGACCTGGCGAAAATCTCTTCAAGTGATCTAAAGCGAGCAGCGAACCGGTTGTTTTGGGATGTGCCGGTTGCGTCAGCAGTGATTGGAAACTCGGAAGTTCTGAAGCCACAACTTGAGCGTTACGGAAAGATAGAACTTTTTGGTGAACTTCCAGCTGGGCCCAACGTCACATCAGATTCCAAATCTTCCCAGCCGCAAACGAAACCAACTCCCAAACCTGAGTAATCACAAATCATTCGCAATCTGCCTGCAACCATATCGACAGCAACTTTCGCTTAACTGTGTCTGACGAAGAAAGCGCAACGAAAAATGAGCAAGCGCAGAGCGTCCGCGAGATGTTTGCGGCGATCGCTACTCGTTACGATCTTTTAAATCATCTGCTTTCCGGAAACGTCGATCGGCGCTGGCGACGTTTGGTAGTAAAGAAGGTAGTCACCAATCTTCCGGTTGGTAACGCACAGGTTTTGGATGTAGCGTGCGGCACCGGCGATCTTTCACTGGCGTTAGTTGCCGGGACGCAAGCTCAAGTTGTGGGATTGGACTTTTGCCGTCCCATGCTCAACATCGCCGCCGCCAAGTCATCACAACGCGGTCTGGCAATTCGTTTTGTGGAAGGCGATGCGCTGAGGATTCCCTTTCGCGACCAGTCGTTCGACGGAGCAGTGATCGCGTTTGGTCTACGCAATCTTCCGAGTATCGAAGATGGTTTAAGGGAGTTATTAAGAATTTTGCGTCCCGGTGGAGCGGTCGCGGTGTTGGAGTTTTCAAAGCCCCAGACACCGATCTTGCGAACGTTTTTCCGCCTTTACTTTACGAAGCTGTTGCCGTTTTTTGGTGGTTTGATAAGCGGTTCGAAAAGCGCGTATGAGTATTTGCCGAATTCGGTATCGCGCTTCCCGGACCAAATCTCACTGGCTGCCTTGATGAGAGAGATTGGCTTTACGGAGGTCACTTTTCAGAATCTTACCGGTGGGATTGCGGCCGTGCACCTGGGGAGGCGGCCGAAAAAGTAGGACGGGCATTCTTGCCTGTCCAGATCTGAATATACAAAGAGGACAGACAGGAATGTCTGTCCTACTTTCAGGATTGGTTACAAGCACCCTGTGCTTGCAACCATAAGAGCGTAGCCTGGAGGAATTTCCTGGCGAGAGCGCGGTTGTCGGGGCCACGCACTCATTTCGGTTTCCTCGCGGGCTACGTTCTTATTTTTTGCAGAGTGATTTTCTGGTTAACATTCAGGGTCTTCTCAATAGACAGACAGGAATGTCTGTCCTACTCGTATGCTATCATCCTCACGAATTTGATCCTTCCGTTAATCGAGACACGCCAGAGTGCGTTCAGTTTTCAAGCATAAGGTTTTTTCGGCGCTGCGGCGTTTCGCAATCTTTCTGCTCGTTGTTTGGACCGTAGTCTCTTTAGTGACACTTCTGATTGAACTGGTTCCGGGCGATCCGGCGGTCGCTGTTCTTGGTGAACAAGCAACGCCGGAACAGTTTGAGCAGTTTCGCCAACTACATGGTCTTGACCGGCCGCCATTCTTTTTTTCTTTTCCCCGCGACGCTCAAAACCATCGACACTTTCAATGGCACGGAGCCAACAATCGCTACACTGATTACTGGGTTCGTTTGCTTCACGGCGACATGGGCCGCTCATTTCGCAGTGATCGACCAGTGATCGAGCTAATACTTGAGCGCTATCCGGCAACCATTCAACTGGCGCTGTCGGCACTGTTGATTGCGATACTGATCGCCATTCCACTGGGCGTAATCGCCGGAAAGAATCGTGGCACCTGGATCGATAATCTCGCTTCGATCGTCGCGCTCATAGGGATCAGTCTGCCTGGATTCGTTATTGGACCGATGCTGGTTTACGTTTTCGCGGTCAAACTTGGCTGGCTGGCGCCGTCGGGCCGTTTTGACTGGACTGATTTCATATTGCCATCGTTCACGTTGGGCGCAGCCCTGGCGGCCATCCTTACGCGCATGGTCCGCTCGTCAGTAATTGAGGAGATGGGCGAAGACTATGTTCGCACCGCCCGCGCAAAAGGATTAAGCGAAACAAAAGTTGTCTACAAACACGTCTTGAAAAATGGCTTGATCCCGGTGGTGACAATTCTTGGTTTGCAGCTTGGCATTTTGCTGGCAGGCGCAATCATCACTGAAAAGATATTCGGCTGGCCCGGCCTGGGACTCCTGCTCGTAGAAGACGGCATTGGCAAACGCGACTATCGGGTCGTGCAGGGATGTGTGCTTGTAATCAGCATGACTTACATCATCGCTAACATGCTTACTGACATGGTCTATCGCTGGCTGGATCCGCGTATTCGGGTTTCGTGAGTTATGAACCGTCTAACTATCGTCGGGATTGTCATCGTTGCGGTACTTGTGATCGTCGCCGTCTTCGCACCCTGGATCGCCACGCACGACGTAGGCGCAACCGACCTCTCGCTTCGCTACCTACCGCCCTCTGCACAATATTTCTTTGGAACTGATTCGACCGGTCGCGATATTTTCTCGCGGGTCGTTTTCGGAGCGCGGATCTCGCTGGAAGTTGGCATCGTCGTGGTCTCTGTTTCGGCTTTTGTGGGAACGACGCTCGGAGCGCTCGCCGGCTATTACGGTGGTTGGATTGATCGCATTGTCTCAGGTTACGTCTTCAACGTCTTTCTCGCCTTTCCCGGTTTGCTTTTGGCGATAGCGATGGTCGCGTTTTTGGGCGCCGGTCTAAATAAACTGATCTTTGCACTGTGCATTATTGGCTGGGTGGGCTACGCGCGTTTGATTCGCGGCCAGGTTTTGAAAGTACGCGAGTATGATTTTGTGCAAGCCGCGCGCGCCCTGGGAGCGAGTGACACGCGTATACTGCTGGTACACATACTGCCGAATGCCATTCAACCATTAATCGTTCAGGCAAGCCTCGGCATGGCCGGCGCAGTGTTAGCGGAAGCATCGCTCTCTTTCCTGGGGCTGGGTGTTCCGCCTCCCGCTCCTTCCTGGGGGGTGATGATTGAAGAAGCGCGCGACCTTTCTACACTTCAGGCGGCGCCACATGCCTTGATATTTCCCGGCATTGCCATCGCGCTTACTGTGCTCGCCTTCAACTTCATCGGCGATGGACTGCGCGAATATCTTGATCCGCGCCAACGCTCTCGCTGAAAATGCGCAAAATAATCAAGGTTACATTCCTGGTTCTGCTGGGCCTGTTAGTTGGCTTCATCGCCTTTCAGGTGATCATGTTCATCCGCATTGCGCGTTTGAAGACAGAGTTTCCCCTCACCACTTCTCTGATTGAAGCGCGAGCAAGCGAAGCGCGAGCACGAGGTCAGGAACTTAAACGCGAACAAATCTGGGTGGCGCTCGATCGAATCTCGCCAAACCTACAACGGGCTGTGTTAGCCGGCGAAGATACAAACTTTGTGACGCATCATGGTTTTGACTACGGCGCGATTCAGAAAGTTTGGGACCAGGGGATGCGCGAAGCGGCAAAGGAAGCCAAGAAGGAAGGTGAAAATGATGACTGGCTGCCGAACCTTCCCGACTTCAAACGTGGCGCATCAACAATCACACAGCAGTTAGCCAAGAATCTTTATCTCTCTTCGCAAAGATCATTTTTTCGCAAAGGAGAAGAAGCGATTCTGACCATTTTTCTGGAACGCGAACTTAAAAAGCGCCGCATCCTGGAACTCTATCTGAACGTGATTGAATGGGGCGATGGCATTTATGGAGCTGAAGGTGCCGCCGAACACTACTTTCACAAGCCTGCATCGGCATTGAGCGCGAATGAAGCCGCGTTTCTTTCGGCGATGATTCCCAACCCGCGAACCGTTTTCAATCCGCAGGTCAATCCGCGGCGGGTTGCGCGGCGGCAAAGAATTATTTTGCGTGGGATGCCATACGTTCGCTTGCCGTAATCAATTCTGTATTCCAACTGTCCTCAGCAAAACAAGAAGCCGCCTCCAGAGAAGCGGCTTCTCGTTAGCGAGGATGTGAATTGGCTTACATCGCAAACTCACCAGCGATTTGTAACTCCGCTTTGCGTAGCTCGAAGCGAGCACGGCCCAGGTTGCCTTCCGGACTGATTGCCAGCACGACAAAGTATTCCTGGCCCAACAAGCGTACTAAGAGCACAGCACCATCTAGCGAGATGACGAGCTCACGAAGGTTTCCGAGGCCCGTATCTTTGCCCGCCTTCTGTGCGCTTCGTACCAGCGAGGTAAACTCCGCGGCAGCGATATCCAGGTTTGCTTCCTGGCCCGCTTGCTTTAACGACCGCTCCACTGCGATGCCATCGATGCCCATAATGAGTGCGCCGAGGCTTCCCTCGGTGCGCTCAATTATTGTTTCCAATACATCCTTGAACATGGTTTTGACCCTTTATGGACGCTGACCACCCAAGCTACCTGGACGGGCACTGGGGGTATTAGCTGGCGGAGCATTGGGCGCCGGAGCGTTCAGGCCCTGTGGCGCTGACTGCGGAGCCTGCTGTTGCTGTTGCAACTGCGTCGGTGTCGGTGTGTTGCTCTGCGGATTGCCCAACGGCACTGGCTGCGAGATGGTAGTCGTTCGCGGTCCATTGCTGATGGCTCCTGCAGTTGGCCGACCCTGGTAATCAGGCCGATAAATATGCGGCGTGATGAAGAACAGGATTTCGCTGCTCTGGCGCGTCGTCAGTTTGCGCTTGAACATGTTGCCAACGATAGGAATTGAAGCGAGGCCGGGCGTTCGCTGTCGGGTTTCCCCTTCGGTGTCGGCTAACACGCCACCCATAACTGTGGTGCCGCCATCTGGCACGAGCACTTCAGACTGCATGCGCTGCGTGTCGATACCCGGTACGCCACCAACGGCGATGCCCGTGTTGATAGTGTTGTTCTCGATAGTAACGCGAAGAATCACAGTGCCCACATCAGTAATTTGCGGTGTAATCGAAAGGCGCAAAGGAACTGAAACGAAGGTTGTAGTGATAACCGCGGTGCCGCTGGCAGCCTGTGTAGTTTGCACAGGAATCTGCGAGCCGCTTTCAATCTGTGCCGGCCGGTTATTCAAGGCAGTGACGCGTGGCGTAGCAACTGTCTTCGCTTCGCCGCGTGATTCTGCAAGAGTTATCAGCGCACTGATTTGAGCACTACCGAAGAGTCCGGTAGTCAAACCGATGACTGTGCTGGCCGCGGCTGCCGCCAGATTGTTATTCGGCTGAAATGGACCAGTTACACGCCCGCTTCTGTCATTGAAAGGACTAGTAGAGGTCGCCACGGTTCCGGTCCCTGTACCCCCCGTACCTGAGGTTCCGGCCTGACTGGGCTGGGGAAAAGTGGCCAGCGAACCCACCCCACCCCGGCTGGCATTCAATACCACTGCGGAGAGCTGGGCGCCAAGATCGCGGCTGAAGTTGTGTTGCGCGATCACAATTCGTGTTTCGATCTCAACTTGTGGTTCCGGTTGATCCAGAATCGCGGCCAGTTGACGAATCGCTTCGATGTTTTCCTTAACGTCCGTAATGATCAGCGTGTTGCTGCGACCATCGACTTCGATTGAGCCGCGGCGTGAGAGTCTGCGCGAAATGATCGGCAGTAGGCCCTGATCGCCGCTGCCCCCGGTAGCGTCACCACCTGCTCCGCCGCTGAAGCTGAGGTTGGTTGAACCACCAGAGAATGCACCGGTTGAACCGGCAGCCTGGGCCAGCGTGCCCGAAGCTCGCGCGTAGTTTAGACGAATAAACTCAGTCACCAACGGGGATGCGTCAAGGCGCGAGTCGTTGATTACCCGCTGCGTCTCTGATTCTTTCGCAAGCACTTCCGTCGTGGCCACGCGCAGAATGTTGCCACTCGATTCAACGCCCAAACGGTTTGCCTTTAGTACTGCATCGAGCGCGATGTTCCAGGGCACATCCTGAACGTTGACAGTCACCGGGACGGCGCCGACTGAAGAGTCGATCACAAAATTCACGCCGTACTGTTCGGTTATGTAGTTGAGAATGTCGCGAATGTCTGCATTAACGACGTTCAGATTGATCGGTTCGCCGACAAAGCCGGGCTGGCCATACTGCCTGCCCTGTTGCGACTGCGTCGCTTGATTCGACGCCGGCGAAATGCTTGTGCTCGGTGCCACAACGGGCGATGGCGACGGTTTTTGTTGTGCGGCCGTTTCATCGATCGTCGCCGTGGCGTCGATCGAAGTTGCGGTTGGCACTGCGGCCGCATCGCCGGCAGCAAAATACTGAACGCTGCACAGACAAATGAAGACAAGGACGAGCGTGGTCCTCTTAGATGCTTTTTGAATTAGAGGCAGATAAAGCATCTTTCCCTCCTGGGGAATTGCGGGACGGGGGCCGCCACACGCTACGCTCTGGCTGCCTTCAGCTTGAAGCGCGCGCCGCACACGCGGCTCGTCCGGGGGTTAGTTGTCAAACTGCGTAGCAGAGTAATGATGGGTAACTACGCGGGAATGGTTTCGATCTTGTAGAAACGATCCAAACCGGAAACACTAGGGCTTGTCCGCGACTGGCTTCTTTTCGTCGACAGCAGCGGAATTGGCAGGGGCCGTCTTCACGGCCGCAAGAGCATCAACGGTGCTCGGTTGGCGCAACGGCTTCATTTCGACCGAACGCTCGTGTCTGCCGTCGGCAAAAACAACCTCGCGACGGAAAACCAAACGATTGTCTTCAATCGCCACTAACTGGCCATCGTAAAAACGTTCGCCCGGGTAAATAACGTAAGCGAGTTTGATCGGCGATGCTTCAACGATTGCCGCATAACCGCGCGGCGAGCGGGAAATACCAACTACCTGGATTTCGCTAAGCAGGAAAGCCGTCGTCGGTTTCGGCGCCGCGATATGAGCACTCATGGCCGCAAGTTTCTGGGCCCGGTACTGTTGAATTCTTTCCTGAACGGAAGGCGCCATGAGCGGTCCGTTTTTCTTCACAACGACGCGCGGTGGTTCATATTTTCTGAACGGATCGCGGCCGCCGGATTTCGTTCGCGATGTCTTAACGTCACTCTTATCCTGCGCTTTTGCTGAAACAGCCGCATTGAATGCCAGGGTGCCGGCGCATAGGAACATCACTAACGCGCTTTGAAAGGTTTTCGTTTGATATTTCATGATCATTTGTTTTCCTGGATGGCGTTGAGCATAAGGCTTACTTCTTGGCGGGCGGAACGGCGGCTGGAACCTGACCAGAACCGGCAGGCTGCGCGGCAGCTGGTTTTAGTTTTTCCGCAGAGACGTAGTAGGCAGTCAGATCAAACGTGGCATCGACGGTCTTCATAGATGTCTGCTTGTCGACCTGAGTAAGTTGGAAGTTCGTGATTGAAACGATGCGCTGGTAGTGGGCCAACTGTTCAAAGAAAGCACGGAGTGAAGCGAACGAACTGGTAACACTCACTTCGATCTTCTTGCCGCTGTAGTTCCCTTCCTGCACATCGTCCTTCGGCGAAAATTTCTTGAGCACTAAACCGTTGCCGCGAGCTCGATCCTGAACGCCCTGCAACACCATTGTTATCTCGCGCTGCTCGGGCAGCAAGGCTTTTAGCTCTTCATATTCTTCCTCGCGTGCTTTGTAAACGGCACGGAATTCGTTTAATCGTTGAGAAGCGATTTGCGCTTGTGCATTCTTTGGCAGAAGCTGAGCAATCTCGTTGTTGAATTGCTGAGTTTCCGCGCGCGTCGGCCGCGTGACGAAGTACCAGAAGCCGGCATACAAGACCGTAGCGACCGCGACGAACATTACTAGTCGCAGGTACCAGGGCAGCGCTTTTAGATTACCTATTTTCATCTGTTTAGTTCCTTCCCCGATTATTAACGGGATTACCTCTTGGTAGTTACTTCTTCAGTGCCACCTGGTTGGAGGCTGCCGGCGCAGATGATTGCGCTTTAGGTTTGACGCCGTAACTGCACTTCACGGTGAATGCTACAACTTCAACAGGGGCCACACTGGCATCGGGAGTTACAGAAACGGCGCCGCTCGATTGCACGGCCTCGCGCTGAGTCTCAATGTTCAGATTGGTAAACAAACCTGACGAGAACTCGAGGCTCTGGCCAAAGCGAGTTACAGAAGATTCATTCGGTGAAAGACCCTTGATGGTAAGCTCGCCATCCTTCTGTTCCAGGCTCTTCAGATACAACCCAGGGACGCCATCGAAGCGAGCTTTGATCTCGCGCAGCACGGCGCTTGGGCCCTGTTGCGACTCGCGCAAGGTCTTAATGGCATCGATGCGGCTCTGAATTTCCTGTGCCTTCTTTTCCAGCTCCGCCTGTTCCCTGTTCACTGCCAGCATCTGCAAGTTGATGGCTCTCTGCTTTTCAAGTTCCACTCGCGCGCTTTCATGATTCGACTTGGAACTGACGTAGTCGTATCCGACGCCGAGGATCAAAAGACCCAGAACGGTGAGAGCCAGTAGGAGCGTCTGCATGCGCGGGCTCGCTACCCGTGCCTCAACCATAGCGGCCCCAGTGGGGCGGTCCGTAATTGACTCAAGTAAATTGATCTTGATCATGCCGCTTCTACTCCTCTCAAGGCGAGACCCACGGCGATTGCCATGTTCGGGACGATTTCTTTCATGTAATCCGGATCAAACTTTCTGCCGTCAACCTGGATCTGGCGGAAGGGATCAAATAATTCGACCGGAATCTCGAACCGCTTCGCAAGATATTCAGGCAAACCAGGAAGCTTAGAACCGCCTCCCGATACCAGAATCTTCTGGATGGCCTCTTCGCTCTCTTCTGCTGTGGCTCGATAAAAATCCATGGTCTTGCGGATTTCCAAAGCCAGGATGTCTGAGACAGTTTCAATAATCGGTTGTATCGGACGCGCCTCGATGCCTTCTGGCACCGGATAGCCACGCTTGACAGCTTCCGCCTGTTCAAAGGTCAGGCCCAACTCTTTTTGCAGCAAGCTGGTGTATTGGCTGCCACCGACTGAAGCGTCGCGCGCAAACACTGAGCGCGTGCCGTTCAAGATATTGATGTTCATCGTTGAAGCGCCAATGTTGAGCAATGCCACAACTTCGCCCGCCTTCGGTTGATAATTGAGCTCGTAACAGTTTTGCAGCGCGAACGAATCAACATCGATGACAACGGGTTGTTTACCGGCCAATTGAATTGCCTGCTTGACGTTCGCGATCTTGTCGCTCTTGCACGCTGCCATCAACACATTCAGAGCGTCCGACGAGCTGCTCGTAACCTGGTAATCGAGGTTTACGTCAGAAATGTCGAAAGGAATGTGTTCTTCGGCATGCCAACTGAATGACTCTTGCAGTTCGTCTTCGCTCATCTGCGGAAGGACGATGTTCTTAACAATTACTGAATGGCCGCTGACACCTGCTGCGACTCGCGAAGTCCTAATCTGATGCTCATTGAAAATGCTGTTGATAACGTTGGATACGTTATTCAGCTCCATGATCTGGCCATCGACGATGGTGTCGGCCTGAAGATTTTCAAAGCCCAGGTTCACCAACTGAAGGCTGTTCCCCTTCCTTTGCAGCTCGACAGCTTTTACTGAGCTGGAGCCAATGTCGAGGCCGACGAGATTTTTTTTGCCCGAGCTTTTCTTAAACATGTCTATTTATTCCTCACGGCGAAGAGCGAACGAATTCTGTGTTGTTGCCGCAGGCGGGCGCGAGCTTTCATTGCTCTTGAAACCCGGCTTTTGGCTGTTTTCGTAGAACTGACTGGCTTGGCGCTTTTCAAGACTGGTTTCCTTGGCGGTAGGCTGATGTGGAAGGGGTCATGACTCCGAGGCGGGACGCGCATTCGCTTGCGCTCAATTCAAGAATCACTGGTTCGCTTGGATTTAGCCTTCCGAAAATTGAAGGCTGCTGGAACGAGGATGAGGAGAATGGCAAGAGTCTGATCGGACAGCACTCCTCACTGCTGTCGTCAAGCAGACTACAGTACCGACTTAACAATGTCAACCACTATTTTGCACGGTTTAACTCTATGTCCTGCCCTGTCTTACGGTAGACTTTGACTTCAGTTGTTTGGGTCTTTCTATCCGATTCTGGAAGTCAGCGGCTGAATTCCAGAAAGGACGGCAGTTGAATATTATCGTGCTTGCGCATCCCAGGGCGCGCGGTTAGCATGCGGCTAATGACACGGATCCGCTGGTTTCTGGTTACCGCCCTTCTAATCTTAACAATCCTTGGCTGCTGGCTCTGGTGGGTTCGACCTCGGTCTGTAGACATGTCGAGCTACGCACCCGTCGATTCGCTGCTTTACCTTGAGTCAAACAACCCTGCGGATGTCCTCACGACCCTAACCAATACCGACGCCTGGCAATTAGTCGATGCAGTCGCTGGCAATCGGAGGCGCACAGAAAACAATAACTGGTCCAGAAAGTTTGTCAGGTGGACCGGCATTGGCCCAATCAATTCGGTGATACTTACACGGGCGCAGCTTGCGGTGGTAGTGACCGATCTAGGCGTCGCACAAGACGAACAAACTCTTACGGTCAAACCGGAAGGCGCTTTACTGATAGAAACTCACACTTCCGGAAACCGTATTAGGCCTGCAGTCGAACAAGCGCTGAAGAACTTTGCGGAGACCGCCTATGGTCAGCCGACTCTGAAGCGAACAACCGTAGACGGTTTTGAGTTTGTCGAATGGATTGCGCCTGGTGGCTCTCGCCAAGTTGTGGCAACAATTGTAGGAACTCTCGCAATTGTCGGGAATACAGAGCGGGCGGTCCAGAAGATCGTTGCTGTTACACTGCGCCGGCGGCCAAGTCTGAAGGATGATGCAGACTTGCAAAAATTGCGACTAGAGCTTCAGTCAGACCACGCGCTCGCTTTTGGTTATGTACCCGCGACAAACAGTGGCCGCTTACTCTCGTTCGCGGTGCCGATGGCTTTGGGGCGTGCGCCGGGTAACACTGATTTTGAACGACTCATTAAGTCAGCCTCAGCAAAGATAGTCGGTAGCTTGGCGTGGAGTTCTACGCCATTCATGAACGGCATCGAAGACCGCTACAGAATTAATCTTCAACCTGCCGTAGTAGCGAAGCTTAAAGAAAGTTTTTCATGTCAGCAGCCTGATCCGGCTTCGCGAACAATTCTGCCTGAGAACTTCTCATCCGTTACCTATTACCAGTTCCAAAGTCCTACAACGGCATGGCAGGGGCTTAAGACTTCCGTTTCGTCTCAGGTCGACGCGCTGTCGGCAATACTTTTTTCTTCATTATTAAAATCAGCTTTACTTCCGTATGGAATCAACGAACCGGACAAATTCCTGAGCCTACTTGATAGCCCGGTGCTTACTGCGCGACTGAACTCTGATACCGCAGGCTCATTGCTTATTGCCAAACTACACGACCAAACGGCAATGCGTGAACTGCTAACAAAGGAAATGGGCTTCCGGACAATCGATGCAACGTCAAACGCCGAGGCTTTCAGGAATTCTGACAATGAGTTTGCCGCCCGTTTTATGAACGGCCTTGTAATCATTGGCTCTGAACCTGAAGTCGCGCGATATGTTGAACAGGCTCGTGCAGGTTCATCGCACGCTTCGCCGCGAACTCTGTTAACACCTTTATCCAACGCAGCATGCGTTCTTACTTACACGGACGACACAGACCGCGACCGCGCATTTGTTTCATCCATAGTAAAGGCACGCGGCGCTCCAGCTCGGTGGTCAGATCAAACAGAACGCTTTTTGATGCAATTGCCCTATTCGGCAACTGAGACAACGCTGGAAGAACATGGCTTTGACCGCATAACGCGATCCGCACTCGGCCAGTTTAGTACGCTACTGCCGCTGGTTTTGCCCGCGCGAACAAAGACAGATGAAAACCCGAAACCATAGTAGCGTGGAATTATGATGGCTCGATTTGAATTATTAATTGCAACTCGCAACGCGGGGAAAATTGAAGAGTTGCGCGA
>DASQPM010000049.1:0-7317 GCA_035643935.1 Pyrinomonadaceae bacterium
TCTTACGTCGGCAAGAGCAGCCTAAAGGCTGTACTCTGAACTTCACTCTGCTTCGTCTTCGTCGGGCTCGCCGCCGGTGAGCGGTGTCGTGTCTTCGCCAAAGAACGCAGAGTACAAGTCTTTCGCGCGATCGAAGTCACGTTCATCCACAAGAATCACTGAGCCAGGCGACGTGCTCGAAAGTAGTGGAGAGAAAGCATCAGCGCCGCCGGATTGCACCACCGAGCGAATGCCGTTTTTCGTGAAGATGTCGTTCACCATTTCAGCTTCCACCGGTGAGCCGAGGTTGTGTAGCGGCACCCACTTTGCCTCGCTGCTGTCGTGAACAGTATTAGCGGACGTCAAACGCGTAACCAACTCCGTATCGTCGTCGGGACAACGCGTGATGCCTGGCTCGTATTCAGATTCGCAAACTGGACAGAACATATGATCTCCAATTGTTTTCCATAAATAACAGTTGTCGGTCTTTGGACTTTGGTTTTTTGTCTTTGTTTGTTTGTTTGTCCCAGTTTCCGGCTGGTAATACCATAATGCCGGGTCCACCAAAAGCAAAATCAAAGACCAAAGTCCCAAAACCAAAGACCGGGCAGAACTACTTCACAGTTTGCGCCGCGCGTTCAAAAGGTATCTCTTCAAAATGCGTCATCCGCTTGAAAGCACTAAAGCGGTCGTTGATTTCCGCCTGCGTCAGACGCCGTACCCGCGCGGTGCCGAATTCTTCGACGTTGAAAGAAGCCATCACCGATCCAAAGATCATTGCGCGGCGCATGGCCGCTTCGTCGAGTTTCTCCTGGCTTGATAAGTAACCCATAAAACCGCCGGCAAAAGTGTCGCCCGCGCCGGTCGGATCGAAGACTGACTCGAGCGGGTAGGCCGGTATCGCGAAATAGCTGTCGCCCGTAAAAAGCGCCGCGCCGTATTCGCCACGCTTAACAATCAAAGCCTTTGGCCCCCACGAGAGAATTGTGCGCGCCGCTTTGATGAGGTTTGGTATCTCAGTCAACTGGCGCGCTTCAGCATCGTTGATGATAACTACGTCGACGCCCCTGATGGTGCGCAACAGCGATTCACGAGTGCTCTCGATCCAGAGATTCATCGTATCGAGCGCAACCAGCTCCGCATTTGGGACTTGCTCACGAACTTCACGCTGCAAGTCCGGCTGAATGTTTCCCAGAAAAACCAGCCTCGATTCTTTTGAACGCTCGGACAGTTTTGGTTTGAACTCCGCAAAAACGTTCAATTGAGTGTCGAGTGTGTGCGCAACATTCAAGTCGTAATCGTAGCGTCCAAACCAGCGGAACGTTTTACCATCAGGAATTTTTTCCAGGTCGGTGGTGTCGATCCCGTGCGTGGCAAAGACGATTGCGTCGTCATCTCCAAAATCGCCCCCCACCACACCGACGATGCTGACGTCGGTGAAGTAGCTGGCAGAAATCGAGAAGTGCGAGGCAGAGCCGCCCAGCATCTTTTCACACTTTCCGAACGGAGTTTCTACGGCGTCGAATGCGACTGAACCAACTACTAGTAGTGACATATGATTGGGTGCCAGGTCTCAGGTGTCAGGTGTCAGATCAAGAACGCGCTCAATGCAGAACCGCGAGCGGTAGCGACCGGATGCCACGGTCGACGATGAAATAGAGCATTCTAGCGGCCTTAACATTGAATGTTAGCATCCGGTCGCTACCGCTCGCGGTTCTGCAATCATTGCACTTCAAAGTTGAATTCGTCGATGGTCAGATGAGATATGGAAAATGCTTTTGTCACGGCTTTGTGGTTTCCAACTTAACGGGTCCGCCCAGCGCCTTCAGGTCGTCGTCAGCCTGTTTAAGAAAAGTGCTGTTCGGATAACCCGCAACCAGCCGTGAAAGATAAACGCGAGCGTCCTGACGCAATTGTTCCGGTGTTTTCTCCTTGGTCTTTTGCTTGCCGCGATTTTCGGCCAGGCGCAGGCTGCTTTCGCCGGCGATGAAAAGCACCTCGTCCATCTTCGCGAAATTCGGATTGCCCGCGTCGATTTCTTCGCAACGCTTGATCGCAGCCACATACGCCTTCTTTAACTTGAAGTAATGGCGCGCAACCTCGAGGTTATGTAACGAATCCTTTTCCAGATCTTCATCGCGGATGGTTGACGGGTCCGGGCCGGTCTTTGCAGCGCCCTGCGCGTACGAAGCCGAAACTTGACAGCTAATTGCGATCAATATCGCGCATAATGCAATTAACGCTTTCTTCATAAATTACCTCTTAACACTTTTCTCCGAAACACTGCTTTGGATGCGAGTTTCCAGCAAGACTGCTGGAACAATTTCACTCGGGCGCATATTTTTCAACTATTACACTCAATTTCTGCCGCGTCTCGGCCGGCCACAAATGCGGCGCCGTAAAGATGGCATTCTTCAGCGCTGACGCGCATTTACAGTTCCGTTCCAATTCGGTCAAGCGCTTGACGGCGTCTTTCATAATAAGTTGCGCGTTGCGCACGTTCTTATTTAGATACTCAACTACGATGTCGATCGTCACATCGTCGTGGCCGGGATGCCAGCAATCGTAGTCAGTCACCAGCGCCAGCGTGGCGTAACAAATCTCAGCCTCGCGCGCGAGCTTGGCCTCCTGCAAATTTGTCATCCCAATCACGTCCATGTTCCATGAGCGGTACACCTCGGATTCCGCCTTAGTGGAAAACGCCGGACCTTCCATGCACAGATACGTGCCGCCGCGATGCGTCTTCACTTCCGTAACCTTGCATGCTTCCTCGAGCACGTCGCACAATTCACCGCAGACGGGATGCGCAAACGTCACATGGGCCACAATGCCGTCGCCAAAGAATGTCGATTCGCGCGCTCGCGCTCGCGTGCGATCGAAAAACTGATCCGGAATCACCATGTCCAACGGAGCATACTGCTCTTGCAACGAGCCCACAGCAGACGCCGACAGTATTCGTTCCACACCCAGCACTTTCATGGCATAGATATTGGCGCGATAAGGAACCTCAGTAGGCGTGAAGCTGTGTCCGCGCCCGTGCCGCGGCAGAAAGGCAACGCGTTCGCCTTCGAGCGTGCCGACGATGAAGGCGTCTGAAGGTTTCCCAAACGGCGTTTCCAACTCGACCTCTTCTACGTCGAGCAACTCCGGCATTTGGTATAAGCCGCTGCCACCAATGATTCCGATTCTTGCTGTGGTCATTAGAATGTGGTTAGAGTTGAGTTACTTGCATTCGACCATTGCATTCTTGATGAATTCCGGCAGCTCCCCTGCCTGCTGCTTCACCAACAATTGCTCCAAAGGTTCCAGCCGGACCTTCGGCTTGGCCTTTTTTATGTTCTGGTAAGTTCTAAGGACGCCTTCCACGCCGGCGAGATAGACCTGATACTCGTCGTTAGCTTGTTCGGGGTGCTCGATGACAAATTTGGTTTCGGCAAAACTCAACTGAGTCGTAATGGTCCCCTTGTATTCTCCCTTGATCTGCGCATAGTCGCCGAGCATGCCCGTACAAATCGTGACAGTAATGTCTGGTATCTCGATGAGCCAAATAAGCAACTCGCGACTTAAAGCCTTTGCGTTTTTATTGAGCGGATCATTTTCAAGGAGTGTCGTAATCTCCACTGCGCGTCTGCGTTCTTCGGGAGTAGACGGGCCACGTTTTTGCGCAAAGTCATTGCCTGCACCAAGTCCGCAGGCAATGACTAGCGCGAAAATCAGCAGTCTTGGGCTCAAAAATACGCTACCTTAAACTCTCTTCAATACTAACTGGGCGCAATTTGCCATTCTCTTCAATCAGCTTGCACAACGGCTGATCCGGATCGTGATAGAACAAGCAGGCCCAGGATTCGCGCGCGGCCTGTGGCAACAGCTTCTTTTTTGCTTCCAAGGTTTCTGTCGGGAAAAGGTCGTATCCCATGATCCACGGGTAAGCCACATGGGCCCTCATCGGCACCAAATCCGCAAAGCCAAACATGGTTAGACCGCGCGACTGCAAACGCCAGCACTGCATCGAGCGATTGTGGCCGGGATAAGTTTCCATGCGCAGACCCGGAACCACCTCGTAGTCAGCGTTCTTTGCTTCGAGTTGTCCGCTCTCAATCACCGGCTGCCAATTCTCAGGAAAATAGCTGGCTTGATCTCTCTCAGTCGGATTCTGTGCGTGTTCTAACTCATGCTTGGAAACAAAATAGCGCGCGTTAGGAAAAGTCGGCACCGCTTTGCCTTCACCATTCACCGAAGTATTTCCGCCGGCGTGATCAAAGTGCAGGTGCGTGTTTATTACGATGCTGATGTCGTCTGCTGCAACCCCGGCAATCGCGCGCAATGATTCCGGCAACGAGCGCTCACGAGCGATGCCGTACATCTCCTTATGCTTCGCGGACCACTTCTCGCCAATTCCCGTTTCGATCAGTATTCGCTCGCGGCCGGTTTCAACGAACACGCAATTCATGTTCATGCGAATGCGGTTCTGCTCGTCAGGCGGACAGACCCTGGACCATAAGGTGCGCGGCACGACACCAAACATCGCGCCGCCGTCCAGACGAAACTCCGTGTCTGGAACGATCTCCACGCGAAAATCGCCAAATTGCATCGTACACCTTAGCCGCCACAGGCTTCATTTCTGACGTCGCTTAGGTTCATTTTTTCTTCTGAGGTTCGCTCGCTTTCGGTTTCTGTGGCTGCTGCGCCGGTTCGACTGGTTGCGGTTCGGTTTCTCCCGGACCAAATCCCGGTGGCGCCTGCTGTGGCTGTGGCTCGGGCGGCTTCACGGAAAAGTTTTCGGCAACGGTAACGTGAGAACGCGCCACGATCTCATCCAACACTTTCTTTTGCTTTTCCTGTTCGATGGCCGCGCGCGCCTTGTCGCGACCGCTCTGGGGCGGGCCAAACGGATTGTCCGCCGGCGTGCTCTCGCCGATCAGGATATGTCGCGCATGAACCTGCTCATCAGGCTTTCCATCTTTGGTTTCAGTCTTGCGATCTTCAAGTTTGATGATGTGATAACCAAACTTGGTCTGAACAATGTCGCTTATCTGTCCGGGCTGAAGTGCGAAAGCGGCCTGCTCAAACTCAGGTACCATCTGGCCGTGACCAAACCAACCTAAGTCGCCGCCCTTCTCCTTGCTGCCGGGATCGGTCGAAAACTCTTTCGCGAGTTTTGCAAAATCTTCGCCCGCCCGCGCTCGCTTCAACACTTCCTCAGCTTTTGACCGGTTCTGCTTAGTGTCCAGCTCGGGATGCTGAACAATGTAAGCGTCAATCTCTGCGTCGGTCGCCTTCATCTTTTCAGCCAACTGTTCCTGCGCGTAGGTTTGCGCCAGGATGCGCGCCTGCTCCAGCTTTATTTGCAACTCGACAGGACGCTGCTTGTCGATACCGGCTGCCACAGCCTTGCTTTCGCCAATCAGCACCTGGCCCAGTTGCCGCTTCACCTGCTTCATTTGCTCTTCGGGAATCTGACCGCTTGCAAGCTGAGGGTTCTTTGCCTTGGCGTCGTTGATAAACTGATCAAATTTTGCCTGGTTCGCAGGCTGCTTGAAGAATTCTTCAACTTCCTGATCGGAAATGTTTGGACCAGCCTCGCCGGCGCCCTGCGATTTGAAATAGTTTTCGGCGATAACCACTGATCTTACGAGATCCAGTTGTCGTTTTACGTCCGGCTTGTTTCCGATTCCCTTGGCGCGGGCTTCTTCGGCCACCGCCAGGAGCTTCCGCAGGTCATTAGCAAAATCTTTTCTTGCGTTTGCGTCTGACGCCAATCGCGTACGAAATTGCGGCGACTGCTCCTCGGCAATCATGGCCATGTCTTCGGCCGACAGGTTCAGCGATTCCGACCGCCGCGCCTTCACTTGCCAAACGATAAGTCCCAACGCAAACACGACGGCCACGCCAGCCGCAATCCAGGCTTTAGTAGTTGAGGTCAAAACAATATTCCTTTCTAATTCAAATCCGATGCTCTACTAACTCTAACAACACGCCATTGGTCGCAGAAGGATGAATGAATGCAACCAAACATCCATTGGCGCCTACTCTTGGAGTTTCATCGATCAAGCGCGCACCTTTCGCTTTCAACTCGCTGAGCGCTTCAAGAATGTTCGTCACGCTGATCGCGATGTGATGAATGCCGGGGCCGCGTTTCTGCAAGAATCTTCCAACAGGCGAATCCTCGCTCAAGGGTTCAAGCAACTCAATGTGCGTTTCACCAATCGGCAGCATCGCCACGCGTACGCCCTGCTCGGGCACTTCATCTGTTGAAGCCACCGACAAACCCAGGGTGTCCCGCCAAACAGAAAGCGCCTCCTGCAATTGAGGCGTCGCGATACCGATGTGGTCGACTTTCATTAATCGATGGTCTTTGGTTTTTGGTCTTTGGTCTTCGGTCCTTGAAGCTCGAAATCGTCAATTCCAAGACCAAAGTCCAAAGACCCAAGACCAGCTAAAAACTCAACAAAAAACATCACAATCACTCAGTATTAATTAACTCCTCGACGGCAGAATAAGGGTCGCGTTGGCGGCTCGCAACCTCCGCCGCCAGTTCGTCAAGTTTCTCGGATGCAGAAGCAGACTCAAGCGTTTTCGAAACGAGCCGTTCACGCAGCAACTCCAGGATTCTCCAGCGAGCAATTGCGCGGCGGCGGCCGTCGCCTGTCTTAGTTCGCAGATGAAACTCGCGGTAGTTTTCAATCGACGCGGCGAGTTCTTCGATGCCAGTGCCTTCGATGGCTATTGTCTTAACAATTGGCGGCTGCCAGGCATCATCGCGTTCCGCCAACGACAGCAATGCCTGCAATTCCTTTTCAGTAGAATTGACGCCATCGCGATCAGCTTTGTTGATGACAAATATGTCGCCGATTTCCATGATGCCGGCCTTGATCGACTGGATGTCGTCACCCATTCCCGGCACCAGCACCACCACAGAAACGTCCGCAGCCTTAACTACCTCGACTTCATCCTGGCCTACTCCAACCGTTTCGATGATGATCTTGCCGTAGCCGGCTGCGTCCAAAATCGAAACCGCATCGACCGTCGTGCGCGCCAGACCACCAAGATTACCGCGCGTCGCCATCGAACGAATGAAAACGCCGGTGTCCAATCCCAGCGTCTGCATGCGTATGCGATCGCCGAGAATGGCGCCGCCGGTGTATGGGCTGGTCGGGTCTACGGCGATGATTCCGATCGTGCGTCCGTCTTTGCGGTATTCGCGCGCCAGTTGGTCCACCAGCGTGCTCTTGCCGGCTCCAGGAGCACCGGTCAGACCAAGAATTCTGGCCTTTCCTGTATATGGGAATAAAGCTTTCAGCAGATCAGCAAAACCGGAAGAGTGGTCCTCTACAGTAC
>DASQPM010000050.1:0-11152 GCA_035643935.1 Pyrinomonadaceae bacterium
AACGCGCTGGGTCAGGTTTTGTTGGCGCGCCGCATGGGTAAGAAAAGAATTATTGCCGAAACGGGCGCCGGTCAACACGGCGTTGCGGTCGCCACCGTCTGCGCGCTGTTTGGATTTGACTGCGTCATCTACATGGGTAGCGAAGATATGCGGCGGCAGGAGCTAAATGTTTTTCGCATGCGACTGTTGGGCGCGGAAGTTCGTGAAGTACGGACGGGTTCATGCACACTGAAGGATGCGATAAACGAAGCATTGCGCGATTGGGTAAGCACGCCCGCAGAGACTTACTACTTGCTTGGTAGCGCGCTTGGCCCGCATCCTTACCCGCTGATGGTGCGCGATTTTCAGAGCGTGATTGGCCGCGAGGCGCGCGCGCAAATTCTCGAAGCGGAAGGACGTTTACCCGACGTTTTGATGGCTTGCATTGGTGGTGGGTCGAACTCAATCGGTTTATTCCATCCGTTTCTCAACGATCAAAGGGTGCGCATGATTGGTGTTGAGGCTGGTGGAACGGGAAGTCAGTTAGGCAATCATGCGGCGCGATTTTTTTCTGGCGGCGGCGGGCGTCCAGGGGTGTTGCAGGGAACGCTGAGCTATGTGCTGCAAGACGACCGCGGACAGATTGCTGCGACGCATTCTATCTCGGCCGGGCTTGATTACCCTTCAATCGGTCCGGAACACGCATACCTTCACGATTCAGGACGGGTGGAATACGTCACTGCTTCAGATGATGAAGCGCTGGCAGCGTTTCAAACGCTTTCGCAACTGGAAGGAATCATCCCTGCACTCGAGTCGGCCCACGCGATCGCACACGCGATTCCGCTCGCGCGCGAACTGGGAAAGGACGGTTGCATTATTGTGAACTTGTCAGGACGCGGCGATAAGGATGTGCAAAGCGTCGCTGAGATCTTGCGTAAGGAGTCAGCTTGCGACGAATAGAAGCGACCTTTGCCGCACTCAAGAAAGAGGGACGGGGCGGGTTGATTCCTTTTATTACCGCCGGCGATCCCAACCTCGACGTGACTCGCGATTTGATCATCGAGTTGGCCCGCAGCGGCGCGAGCATTATTGAGTTAGGCGTGCCATTCAGCGATCCAATGGCCGACGGACCGGTGATTCAACGATCGTCTGAACGAGCTTTGCGAAACCAGGTCGGGATTGAAGAGATTTTGCAAACTGTTTCCCGGGCGCGCGAACAAACGGAAGTGCCGATCGTGCTTTTCAGTTACTATAATCCGCTATTGCAGTTTGGTTTGGAACGACTGGCCAACGAAGCGGCGCGCGCGGGCGTCGACGGCGTATTAATCACTGACCTGGCGCCGGAGGAAGCTGAAAGCTTTCAAAACGCATTGTCGGCGAAGCAGGTGGCCATGATCTATTTGGTCGCGCCAACCTCGACCGACGATCGTTTGCAAATGATTGCCGGGCGCGCCAGTGGTTTCGTTTACGCGGTGTCGCGCACCGGCGTAACAGGAACGAGGGAAGAATTAAGTAACGCAGCCGAAACACTGGTCAGGCGCGTGCGCGCCGTGACCGATTTGCCCGTTGCCGTCGGCTTCGGAATTTCAAACAAGGCTCAGGTTGAAGAAGTGTTGCGCTATGCGGATGCGGCGGTGGTGGGTTCGGCCATCATGGCCGAAATCGAGAAGCAATCCGGAAATGCTGGTCTGGTGAAACATGTAGGTGACTTTGTGATGTCATTGATGGGAGTAGTCTCCGCTTAATTCAGTTCTTCTCTGTGAAACCTCCGTGTTCTTTGTGTCTCTGTGGTGAATGACTCTATTAGTTTTGCTCACCACAGAGTCACAGAATGCATAGAGGACGCACAGAGACAATCTCAAACCAGGGCATTAATTTGATCGGCTAAGGCTTGACAGTTTTCATGGCCGGGAGTATTTTTTTGGCGCGCGATGCGTCTGATGAGATGAATAACCGCTCCTACAATCTCTATCGCTATTACTGGTATTGGCATCTCCCTTCAGGGAGGACCAGGGCGCTAGAGAACTGTCGGCGTTTGATCATCATCATTTAGAGTAGACGCAGATAAGTTTCAATGGACCGGCCACTGATCCTTCCCGGACGGGAGGAGCAGTGGCCGGTTTTTTCGTTTTTAGAGGCAGCGAAAATGGACACACTGACCAACAAGCAAACCGACTTACTGCGAGACCATGCCGACATGCGCATGGTTTCGGTGGAACCAAACGAAATCGCGGCAGAACGAAATCAAATCGTTCAACTTGATCCCGATCATCCGGGCTTTCGTGATCCAAGTTACCGCGCCCGCCGCAACGAGATCGCGCGCCTGGCCATGGAGTACCAGCCCGGTGCGCAAATCCCGGATGCTCCGTATGACGCAAAAGAACATCAGCTTTGGCAAAGCATTCTGGAGATAATAGAACCGCAGCATCGCTGGCGCGCCTGCAAAGAATATCTCGATTGCATTACGAAATTGGATTTACCCCGAGATCGCATTCCACAACTGAGCGAAGTCTCAGCCAAAGTTCAAGCCATCAGCGGCTTTCGTTTAGAGCCGGTCGCCGGACTGGTTGAGCCGCGAGTGTTTCTCGAATCGCTCGCCAACGGCGTGTTCCTGTGCACGCAATATATTCGTCACCACTCGACGCCGCTTTACACGCCTGAGCCCGATGTGGTTCACGAGTTGTTAGGTCATGCGGTCACCTTAGCGAGCAAACGTCTCGCTGAACTCAATCGAATGGTCGGCAGCGCGGTAAAGCGCACGACCAGCTCCGAAGCCCTGGAGCGGCTGTCGCGCGTTTACTGGTACACACTCGAATTTGGCGTGTTACTTGAAGAATACGAAGTGAAGGCGTATGGCACTGGGTTACTTTCTTCGGCAGGTGAGCTCGAGGAGATGCACGAGGCTGAGTTAAGACCGTTTGATTTGCAGGAAGCATCTCGACTGGAATATGACCCGACGCGTTTTCAGCCGGTGCTGTTCTGTGCCAGCTCTTTTCAGTCAATGTATCAGCAGTTGCAGGAATATCTTGTTGCTTTCAAATAATGGGGATTCAGGTTCGAAGTGCAACAGTTGTTCTAACGCGATTTATGGGACGTTACTAGATGGTCACCATTGGAAAATGCCCGATGCAGAACCGCGAGCGGTAGCGACCGGATGCCAGCGTTCAATCTTGAAGGCCGCCCAAACGGTTGTTTCATCGTAGACCGAAGCATCCGGTCGCTACCGCTCGCGGTTCTGCATTTAGTGACACTGTCGTACACGGTTGCAAGTTCTAACTTGAATCCAGCTAACATTACTTGGTCGCGAATTTGACTTAAACGGCAGGTTTGGCTAAATTCTAGAGCTTTCAAGCAGAGGTTGACGCCGCAGGGCGTTGCCAGGTTCTAATTTTTGATAGGATGCTCCAGAAGACCTTCGTTATGAATCGAACATACACTCGATTCTTTAGTTTTTGATTACCGGCCTCTTATGGCGGGTTCGGCGAAGGCGCTCCTATCAGATCCGATCAGAGCAGCAAAAAGCAGTAAATCGTGAATCGTAAATCGTGAATAGGAAGTGCCAGAGCCTTTTTGGAGCGGGCTTTGTCTATGCTGTGCGGCTTTGCCGCGTTCCGTGCGGAAAGCCTGTGTCTTTCCGTAAGGGGTATGTAAGGTTTGAGGCGTAGCGTCAGGATTCATGATTGACGCGCGGTAAGGCAACGCCTTACCGCACGGTTGGCGGCAGCGCCGCTGTTTTCAGTTTCAGAGCTTGCGATTTCCATTTACGATTCACGATTTACGATTTACGAAAAATAGATGAGCGAGATCAACGTACAACTTGGCCATGGACCCGCGACGCAGCTTCCTGCGCCAGTGACTGTTGGTGAAGCGCTGAAGAAGCTCGACCGCGAAGCAGCGAAGCAAGCCTTGGCGGCCCGCGTTAATGGTCGCGAAGTTGATCTTGCCTTCACGCTGGATGCGCAACCAAACGGCGAGGCGCTTGAGATTGAGCCGGTTCTGCCGCAAACGCTCGAAGGTTTGGACGTATTACGCCACTCGACTGCGCATCTGCTCGCAGCCGCCGTGCTTGATTTGTTTCCCGGCACCAAGCTTGGGATTGGCCCGGCACTGCTTGAAGATCCGCGCTATGGATTTTTCTACGACGTGATTGCGCCGCAGCCTTTGACCGAAGCTGACCTTCCGATCATTGAAAAAAGAATGCGGCAGATTGCCAGCCGCAATCTTGCTTACCGGCGCGAGGAAATTCCCAAAGCGAAAGCGCTGGAGATTTTCAAAGAGCGCGAAGAGCCGTTGAAGTGCGAGCTGATTGATGAGAAGGCCGGCGAGATCGTCAGTGTTTACTACATCGACAACTCGCCGTTCATCGACTTCTGCCTCGGGCCGCACGTGCCGAACACCAACAAGCTGCGCGCCTTCAAGTTGTTGTCACTGGCCGGCGCTTACTGGAAAGGCGATGCGACGCAACCCCAGATGCAGCGCATCTACGGCACCGCTTTCTTTTCGCAGGAAGAATTAGACGCCTGGTTGAAACAGCGCGAGGAAGCTGAGAAGAGAGATCATCGCCGGCTGGGGCGAGAGCTCGATCTCTTCTCAATTCAGGAACAGTATGGGCAGGGGTTGGTCTTCTGGCATCCCAAGGGCGGCGCCATTCGCAAAGAGATGGAAGACTACCTTCGCGAGCAGTTGGCGGCCCGAGGTTATGGACTGGTCTTCACTCCGCACATTGCCAAGCGCGATCTGTGGTTCATTAGTGGTCACGAAGAAAACTACGCTGATTCCATGTTCTCGCCAATGGAGTTTGAAGGGCAAGAGTTTCGGATCAAGCCGATGAACTGCCCGTTTCATATCGGCATCTACAAATCGGGGCAGCGTTCATACCGAGACCTGCCCATTCGTTACGCGGAACTGGGCTCCGTCTACCGGGCTGAACTTTCCGGCACGCTCCACGGGTTGACTCGCGTGCGCGGGTTTACCCAGGACGATGCACATATCTTCTGTACGCCGGAAACAGTGCGAGGTGAAATCCTCGGCTGCATAGACTTCGCTTTCCACTTGTTTGAAGTCTTCGGCTTCAAGGACATTCGCATTGAGCTATCGGTGCGCGGCACTCAGGGTGAGACGCATTATCTGGGTTCCGATGAAGATTGGGCGCGAGCGGAGAACGCCCTGAGCGGAGCGCTCGATGAGCGCGGCATTGCTTACAAAAGTATTGAGGGCGAGGCTGTTTTCTACGGCCCGAAGATCGACATTCGCGTGGAGGACGCAATCGGCCGAACCTGGCAGTTAACGACTGTGCAATTCGATTTCAATTTCCCGGAGCGGTTTGAACTCGAATACATCGGTGAAGACAACAAACCGCATCGACCGATCATGATTCACCGCGCGCTGTTCGGTTCGATGGAGCGGTTCTTTGGGGTCCTGATCGAACACTATGCGGGAGCTTTCCCAATGTGGTTGGCGCCGGTGCAGGTAATGGTCTTGCCGATTACGGATCGAGTTAACGAGTACGCCGAAAAGGTATCAGCAAAACTGCGAGCAGCCGGCTTGCGCGTCGAGTCAAATCTGAAGAGCGAAAAGATTGGCGCGAAGATTCGTAACGCCCAGCTTCAGAAAACACCATTCATGCTGGTGCTGGGCGACCGCGAGATGGAGCAGGAAATAGTCGCGGTTCGCGAGCGGACCAAAGGTGACATCGGCGTGATGTCGATTAACGACTTTGTTGAAATGGCGCGCAAGCTGGTTGAGCTGCGCGCATTGACTAACGGTTAGTCCAAAGTCCAATGTCCAAAGTCCAAGGTCGAATACAAAGACTTTGGACTTTGGACTTGAGACTTTGGACTCTTAAATGAGGAGGTGCAGCAATAGCTACAGGCTTTCGAGGACGCGGCTCGCGCCCGGACAACCGGCGCATGCCCATTGCCCGCATTAACGAAAGAATTCGCGTGCCTCAGGTACGCGTCATCGGCGACGAAGGCGAGCAGCTTGGCGTGATGGATATTCGAGACGCCATTCGCGCCGCCCGAGAAAAAGGTTTGGACCTGGTGGAAGTTGCCGCGACAGCCGATCCGCCGGTTTGCCGCATCATCGACTTCGGAAAGTTTCAGTACGAAGCGAAGAAGAAGGCAAACGAGGCAAAGAAAAAACAGGTCACGATCACCGTTAAGGAAGTTAAGTTTCGGCCGGGGACTGATGATCATGACTACAGCTATCGCATGAAACACGCGCGCGAGTGGCTGGAGGAAGGCGACAAGGTTAAAGCCACCATTTGGTTTCGCGGGCGAGAAATGACGCATCGTGAGTTGGGCGCGCGTATCCTCGAGCGACTGGAACACGACCTGATCGATGTCGGCGAAGTCGAAGCCCGGCCACGCATGGAAGGCAACCAGATGTTCATCATTCTGGGCCCGAAGAAGCATAAGGGCACAGCTAAGCCTGAACGTCCGGCAGTGGCGAGCAGTAAGCCGGCGCCGAAAGTAGAACGCAGTAAGCCTGAGCAGCCTGTCGTGGCGAGCAGTAAGGCGGATCCGAAAGTGGAAAGCAATAAGCCGGTAGATGCTAGCTGAAGTAGCCCTACCGTAAAGGACGGTGCAGGATTCAAGATTCAAGATTTCAGAGTTAAAGAGAGGAAATTATGCCTAAACTAAAAACACATAAAGGCGCGGCAAAACGTTTTCGTCTGACTGCCAGCGGGAAAGTGAAACGCGGTCATTCGCATGCGCGCCACATTTTGACCAAGAAAACCCATAAGCGAAAACGGCTGTTGGATATTGACGGCCTGGTTGCAAAATCCGACTTGGGACGCGTCGCAGCAATGCTGCCGTATGGAAGAGATTAAGAGCAATTATGAGGGATGAAGGCGGAAGGATGAATAAGATCCCTGTTCATCATTCAGAGTTTCGCGTTCATCATTAAGGAGAAGTCATGCCAAGAGCAAAACGTGGAAACAAGCGCCTGGAACGGCGCAAGAAAATTTTGAAGCTGGCGAAAGGTTATCGCGGCACCAAGTCGAAACTTTATCGTTCTGCAAAAGAGTCGGTCGAACGTGGATTAAACTTCGCCTACACCGGGCGCAAACTGAAGAAACGTGATTTTCGTAGTCTTTGGATCGTGCGCATTGGCGCGGCCGCGCGTCTGAATGGGTTGAACTATTCGCAACTCATGCACGGCTTAAAGCTGGCGGAGATTGAATTGGATCGAAAAGTTCTAGCTGATTTGGCGGTCAATCAACCCGATGCTTTCAAGGAAGTTGCGCTACAGGCGAAGAACGCGCTAGATAACAAAAAAGAAAAAGCCGCAGCGTAAAGTCGTAAGTATTTTGTTTCCCCTCCCTTTGGGAGGGGAATAAAAGGGGAGGGATTAGCGGCGTCAAACCCCTCTCCCCTACCCCTCTCCCAAAGGGAGAGGGGATCACGGCAATTGGTTGGTAGGTTCGATGACTAATGACTGACAGCAAAAGTCAGCAAGATCCAAAATCTCAGGTTGAAGCAGCACGCAAAGCGTTCGACGAGGAATTCGAACGCTTTGCCCGCTTAAGGGATGCTTCTGCAGTGTCGTTGAGTGTGACGGATGCCGAAACGGAACAACGTGCCCTGGCTGATTTTCGGACTCGTCATCTGGGTAAGAAAAGCGCGCTTTCGGCCTGCAAGAAGCTAATCGGCAAGGTCGCGCCGGACCAACGTGCGGCTTTCGGCCAGCTCGTGCAGCAGACCGAAGCTGAGATTACCGAGCGAATCGCTGAAACCGACGACCATCTCGACAGTCTGGTTCAAGCCGCGCGCAGCGAGCGCGAGCGCATCGATGTGACCCTACCGGGTCGTCGTCCGCGCCGTGGCCACATTCATCCAATAACCAAATTGCGAGAGCGGATCGAAGACATATTCGTCTCGCTGGGTTACGCAATTGAAGATGATCGGGAAATTGAAACAGACTTCTACAATTTTGACGCGCTGAATATCCCGGAAAACCATCCGGCCCGTACCCCGCAAGACACTTTTTATACAACTAACGGCTTTGCGCTTCGTTCGCAGACTTCGACGGTGCAGATCCATGCAATGCAAAGACGCGGTGCGCCGCTGCGCATGATTGCGCCCGGACGCGTCTTTCGCCGCGACACTCCCGACCCAACACACAATCCGATGTTTTTTCAGGTTGAAGGACTGTGCGTTGACCGCGGCATCACGATGGCCCATTTGAAGGGAACTGTCGCAGAGTTTCTGCGGCGCATGTTTGGCGCGGATACGGTCACCCGTTTTCGACCTTCGTATTTTCCGTTTACTGAACCCAGCGCGGAATTTGATTTCAGTTGTTTCAAGTGCGGCGGTAAAGGCTGTCGCATTTGTAAACAATCCGGTTGGATCGAACTAGGCGGCTCGGGCATGGTCCATCCGAATGTCTTGCGGATTGCCGGCGTCGATCCGGAAATCTACTCTGGCTTCGCTTTTGGACTGGGAATCGATCGCATGTGCGCATTGATGTATGGGCTGGACGACATTCGTCTGCTTTTTGAAAACGACGTTAGGTTCCTGGAACAGTTTGATTGAAGAACAGGTGACAGGTATCGGGTGTCAGGTGCCGGGTTAAACCCACCGGCCCACACCCGACACCCGACACCCGACACCCGACACCCTATGCTTATTAGTTACAACTGGCTGCGCGAGCTGACCAAAACAGAGCTAACACCGCTGGAATTGCGGGAGCGGCTCACTATGGTTGGCCTCGCTATCGATTCGGTTGATGTGAGCGACGGTGATTCGCTGCTGGACGTCGAAGTCCCTTCAAATCGACCCGACTGCCTTTCGCATGTGGGTATCGCGCGAGAAGTTGCGGTGATTGAAAAATCCAGGGTCCAAAGTCCAAAGTCCAAAGTCGCAAAAACCGGAGGGAAGACTACCGATTTCACGGCTGTTGAAATCAACGATAGCGATCTTTGTCCGCGTTACGCCGCTCGAATTGTGCGGGGCGTGAAGATTGGCCCATCGCCCGACTGGCTTGCCAACCGTCTCAACGAAATCGGCCAACGGCCAATCAATAATGTTGCCGACATCACAAACTATGTGCTTCACGAGTTAGGCCAGCCGCTGCACGCTTTTGATCTACAGAAACTCGGCGGTCAGAAAATTATTGTGCGGCGAGCGGCGGCTGGAGAAACACTGCAAACACTCGATGGCATAATGCGTTCCCTTGAGCGCGAGATGCTGGTCATCGCAGACGCCGAACGGCCAGTTGCGCTTGCCGGTATCATGGGCGGTTTGGATTCAGAAATCTCTACGTCAACCGTTGACGTTCTGATTGAAAGCGCGTATTTCAATCCCGACTCAGTCAGGCGAACGGCGCGCAAGCTCGGCATGGACACTGAAGCATCAAGACGATTCGAACGCGGCGCAGATTGCGAGAACGTCGTCAATGCCCAGACGAGATGTGTTGACCTCATTTGTGAAATTGCCGGCGGCGTCGCTACTGAAGATGTTATCGATGTGTATCCAGTTCCGCAGCCTGCGCGGTCAGTAAGCTTTCGTCCGGAGCGGGTTGAGAGTTTGACATCGCTGAGAGTTGACGTGGCCGCGATGGATCGCATTCTGGGCGCGCTTGGCTTCGTGGGCGGCGGTTCAGCAAACAGCAAAGCGAAAACATTTATTGTGCCGAGCTGGCGCGTCGACGTCAGTCTCGAAGAAGATCTGGTTGAAGAGGTAGCGCGACACGTAGGTTACGAACAGATTGGTTCAGAGTTACCGCCGTCTGCCATGGCCGGTGAATATCAGCCCGCGGAGATTAAGCGTCGAAGTCTAAGACGCGCTTTGACTGGTCTGGGTTTTAATGAGGCGATAAATCTTAGTTTCATTGATGTCGCCCACGACGAGGGTTTTGCAGTGGCGGCGGCGCAGCAGGAAGCGTCACCGCAATCCTCTTTCGTCACTCTCAGCAATCCCATTCTGGAAGATGCCACTCGAATGCGCCCGAGCCTGCTGCCGGGACTGTTGCAGTCGCTTCGCCACAATTTTAATCAAGGCACCAGAGATGTCCGATTGTTTGAAATCGGGCGTATTTTTGCAGGTTCTGAGACTAGGGAGCTTCCTCATGAGTTTGAAGCGCTTGGCTTGATTGCCAGCGGTGGAGCGAGCGAACAAGACCGGGCACAAGCACCCCGCGACTTGGATTTTTATGATCTCAAAGGCGCGCTGGAAGCGGCAATCGCCGCGATGAATTTGCCGGCGCTGGTTTTCAAGGAAGCGGAAGTGAAACATTTGCGCGCGGGCCAGGCTGCTATAGTGTCGCTCGCAGATGGAACAAACATCGGCAGCATTGGCGCATTGTCGGAAGCAATCTCCGCTGCTTACAAGTTTCGCCAGCCAGTCTATGTAGCCGAACTAAACCTGACGCCAGTATTTGAGATCGCGGAACATGAGATCAAATACAAACCGTTGCCGCGCTATCCATCCGTAGCTCGCGATGTGACGCTACTCGTCGATCGCAGCGTGGGTTTCGCCGAATTGGTAGCTGGGATTGAGTCGGGAAAAGTTGATGACTACCAGCAGGTGGAACTGGTGGGCACTTATGAAGGGCAAAACATTCCCGACGACAAGCGATCCGTAACCTTGCGAGTCGAATATCGTTCGGACCAGCGAACCCTCCGCGACGAAGAAGTGGAAGAGCGTCACCGTCGTCTGCTGGATTCGTTGCTCAAGAAATTCAATGCTGAGCTGCACTAAAAAATAAATCGCGCTTATCGACGCGGATGGTCTTGCGCTTGACAGCGCGAAGTCGCATAATCGCCCCGCACGGCGCGGATGCACACAAATCAGAAAGAGCCAGTTAGATGATCGCACTGTCAGGCCTGGAAAAGTTTTCACATCTCGAAGACAAGATCTATCGGACGATCGAACTCACTAAGACGCTTCGTCTCGAGAAGGAGAGCCTCGAAAAAGAGCTTTCCAACATGCGGCGCAACCGGGGAAGCGTGCCGCGCGAACAAGAGCGTCTCGAAAAACAAGTGGAGGCACTACTGGCCGAACGCGACATCATTCGCATGAAGGTCGAGGCGATGCTTGATGCGGTGGCCGCGCTTGATCCCGAGCTGGCGGAGGAACTCAGATGACGACGGGAATTGCTGAAATGCCAGGCAAGAAAACTGTGGAGACTTCCGCGCCGCCGATTATCCGCGTTGAAATTTACAATC
>DASQPM010000051.1:0-2505 GCA_035643935.1 Pyrinomonadaceae bacterium
GAACTCGATAAGCGACGAACCACTGCGCTCGCTGACGCGCAGGAAGCTGAGTCAGCACGCGTCGCTGCAGGTGAAGCAGTGGCCGCCGCAACTGCAGTTCTGACAGAAGCGCGGCGTTCAGCCGAAATTGAAAGCGAAGCCCTGGCTGAACAACGGGCCGCCGCCGCCGCCGCCGCGGAAAGAAGGCGCAGCACCGCGGCTGAACTACGGCGCATAGAAGGGGAATACGCTGAAGTTGCCGGACGCATCGAACGCCATCGTGTGGAAGTGGTTGAAATCACCGAGCGCATCAATGGTCTGCGAGCCTCCATCGCAGATCTGGAATTCCAGGCGAACAATGTTGCTGAAGAGCGCGAGCGGGAAGAGCAGGAAATCGCAGCATTGACCACGCAGCTTGAAGGAGCGCGGCAGCGGGCTGATGCGCTGGCGGCGCAACTTTCCGACTTGAACCGCCACGCTGCCGAGATACGCGATTCGCGAGCGGCGATTGAAGTGCAACGTGCTGAAGCCCAGGCGCGACTCACTTTCGTTCGCGAAAACTGCGCTTCGGAACTGAATCAATCCCTTGAAGAGCTTGCGCAGGAACAGCAGCTCGAAGCCGATTTTGATCTCGAGGTTGCGCACGCGCGCGTTGAGGAATTGCGGTCACGCATCGAAGCCTTTGGTGGCGTCAACATGATGGCGCTGGAAGAGTTGGCTGAAAATGAGGCGCGCCTGTTGTTCCTGACCACGCAGCGGCAGGACATCGTGGACAGCGTCGCTTCCACAGAAGAAGCGCTGCGCGAGATTAAGCGCCGTTCGCGCGAACGGTTCCGTCATGCCTTCGAACAGATTAACAAGAACTTTAGCGAATTATTCCAGGAGCTTTTTGGTGGTGGTAAGGGCGAGATGAGTTTGATCGAAGCCGACGATGTGCTGGAGTCGGGCATTGACGTCATCGCTCAGCCTCCCGGAAAGCGTTTGCAAAACGTCTTGCTGCTTTCCGGCGGTGAAAAGGCGATGGCCGCGTTGGCGCTGGTCCTGGGTATCTTCCATTATCGTCCATCGCCTTTCTGTTTGCTTGATGAAGTCGATGCGCCGCTTGATGAAGCCAACGTCGGCCGCTTTACGAACAAGGTCGCGCAGATGTCGGCGAGCACACAGTTCATTGTCATCACTCACAACAAGCGCACGATGGAGATGGCGCGCGCATTGTATGGCGTGACCATGGAAGAAGTCGGCGTTTCGAAGCTTGTCTCTGTCAGATTCGAGTAGGACATTCCTGCCTGTCCCTGTGCGCGTTGAATCCTGCCGAAAATAGATCAGACCAAAACAAAATTAGCCGCGGATGAACGCGGATTACCCTTACATAAAAATCCAGCAGCTTTGCTGATTGTTTCTTACCTTCTACGAACATTTCGTTCTCTTCTGATCCGCGTTCATCCGCGTAAATCCGCGGCCAAGTCTTCTTAGGCAAACCCCACGCATTTCCCTGCAACCAACCATTTCGTTAGAATGGCTTGGCCATTTTTCAATTAGTGAACAGACTAGCCATCAAGTCAAAGCTGCTCCCCGCTGCGTTTCTGGTTTTGAGCGCGGCGGCTTTTGCGTTTGGGCAACAGTCGTCCGGAACCAAGCAAAACAGCCGGCCCGCACAACCTTCCATTTCCCCGATAGCTACGCAAAAGCCTCAGGATGCGAAGCCGGTCCGGTTCACATACGAGTTTACGCAACCGCTGTTTTACATCCGTCACATAGTCATCGAACACGATGCCAGCGGCCACGGCTGGGTTACCTTCGAACGCTTAAATGAAGAGACGCCATACAAGGAACCGCTGGCATTGTCTGCTGCGGCCACGGCTCGCATATTGGGGCTCTGGCAATCGCTGCGTTTCCTCGATGCCGACGAGAACTATCAATCGCCCCGGCAGTATCCACATCTCGGCACCATGCATCTGCGAATGGAGCAGGGGTCGCGCAAACGTACCGCCGAATTCAATTGGACCAACAACAAAGATGCATCTGCGTTGGTCAACGAATACCGCCGCGCCGCGGATCAGGCGATACTGATTTTTGATCTTTCGATTGCACGAGAAAATCAACCACTCAACTCTCCCAAGCTGATGGACCAGCTCGAGAGCATGCTCAAACGCAACGCGCTCTCCGATCCCCAGCAGTTAGTATCATTATTGAAAGACATCAGCACCGACGAGCACCTGCCCTTGATAACCCGCAACCACGCTGCCCGCCTCCTGAAGCAAATCGAAAAGTAGAAGTACCTTTCCTACATAAGCGCAGCGAGTTCTCATTTGAATGCTTGCTCGCCGAGGAAACCAAACTCGCCGCGGCTTGCCCGTTTGATTCTTTCCAAAGCCAAGTAATACCAAATCAAACATTCCATTGCTAAACCGAAGTAAAGAATTCCTCGCACATAAACCAACAGCGTAAACAGGTTCATATACTTTCCAGGCCTCAAGTGATCGAGCAGGCGGGAGGTCATGACAAGTGAGAATGCTGCCAGCACCA
>DASQPM010000052.1:0-2006 GCA_035643935.1 Pyrinomonadaceae bacterium
AGGACACCATCAATCATTGGGCGCACCATCGCGGTCAGATGACTGTCTACCTGCGTTTGCTCGGCGCAAGGGTCCCTGCCCTCTATGGACCATCTGCCGACGACAACCAGTTTCGCTAGAGTTTGGACTGCGGCGGCTTGACGCCGCTTTGCAGCGCGGCGGCTTGACGCCGCTTTTAACAGTGCGAGGGTGTCTCGCGTTTCTTTTACGGAGTCGCGAGGCAAACTTGAAAAGCGGCGTCAAGCCGCCGCAGTCCAAAATGACCGGTCCCGGAAATGGGCGGACGCGACCGAATAGGAAAACAGAAATTCTTAATATGCGAAAAATCAACTGGCCAGTCTGGGCGGGTTTCCTGCTAAGCGTGATTGCGTTTGTCAGTTACCCTTTCGTTTTTGCCAGATGGTCCATGACGCGCGATTTTCCCTGGGCCAACCTGCTGCTCTTCGGAATTGCGGCACTCCTTCTGGTAATTGGGGTTCGGCGAGCGTTCGTGCCTGGCCAGACCCATCCAAAACGATCGAAGATCGCCGCGTCGCTACTCGCGACTCTCAGCGTGATCGTTCTCGGATTTTTTATTTTCTCAACCTTCATTATGGCTCGATGGTTACCGGCATCTCATGGCGCTCCCCAAGTTGGGCAGAAGGCGCCGGACTTCACTCTTACCGACACGAAAGACAAATCGGTTTCGCTTTCGGAGTTACGTTCGTCGCCAATCAACGGCCAAAATCCAAAGGGCGTGCTGCTCATCTTCTACCGGGGTTATTGGTGACCGTCGTGCAACTCCGAGTTGCGGAGCATTGAACAGAGTTTGGATAAGTTTCATCAGGTGGGAGTTCGCCCGGTTGCTATCAGCGTAGACAGTCCGGAAGTGACCCGCGACCTTTGTGAGAAAGCCGGATATACCTTCACTTTTCTTTCTGATCCTAAAGCTGAGACGATTCGCCGTTACGACCTCGTTCATGCCGGCGCCGGAATCAATGGTCAGGACATAGCCAGGCCTGCTGAGTTCCTGCTGGACGCTTCAGGCACCGTGCGCTGGGTGAACCTTACGGAGAATTATTGGGTGCGGGCCCGGCCCGAACAGATTCTCGAAGCCGCGAAGTCTCTTCGGTAGGCGTATCACCCGCCATCATTAACTTCACATCACAATGCCAAACTGCTCGCGCAGCACATCCGCGTACTCGTCTTCACTTGCTAACGTTCGCTCGTGACGAACTTGAGAGCCAGCGCTATTGGACGTGGTGATCAAACGCATGTCAGCCATAGTGATGCGCCCTTCCTCGGTTGCTCGCGAGCAAATGCGGGAGCGCGTGAAATGTGATTCAGGAGAGGTCTGGTGATAGCGGCACATCTCGGCATAGTCTGCATAAGTGTACGGTTGCAAGGTGAAGCGATACTGCACCTTCGATTCTTCGCCTTCATCACGTTTCATCAGAACCAGGCAATTGCCGTCAGGAATAATTCGGTAGGCACGGCTTCCCTGTCGTTGCTCATTGCGTTCATCCAGCAACAGCGGTTCGAGAAAAGAATCGCCAAAACCGACGTCCACGAGCCAACGCCGCTCCAACTGAACCATCAGAGTCATGTGATCGAAGGCCGGGCCAAACTCGCCGATTGCATTCGCCACTTCGGCAGACAGCATTGCGACGTCAAAGTTAAGCGCACGCAGCAGCGCAGCAAACAGTCCGTTGGCTTCATAGCAGAAACCGCCGCGCCGGTTGGTGACAATCTTGGTAAACAGAGCGGCATCCTCAAGCACAATCGGTTGTCCGGCGTGAATGCTTAGATTCTCAAAAGGCACCGTTAACAAATGGGCAACTTGCAACGCGCGCAAAGTCTCGCCAGTCGGAGCACGCGAGCCGCGATAGTTAATGCGTTCGAGGTATGCCTTAATGTCCAACATGCGAGAGAATATTAGCCGCAGATGCGCGCGGATAAAAACGGGTCTGAGCAGGAACAACACGGCTTGCACCAGACATGTTTCGGGCGCGCGAAAAGAGCGGGGG
>DASQPM010000053.1:0-5256 GCA_035643935.1 Pyrinomonadaceae bacterium
GTAGACACTGAAGGCGCCGAGCACAATGACAACTGGAATGAGCTCAAGCCACCACGCGTCACGTCGCATGGTTTTCCCAAATCCAATTGCGGCTCTCGATTGAGCCATGAAGAGAGTCTCCTGTGCTCAACGACTAGGTGATTAATCCCTGGTAATTTACCAGGGAAATGGCGAGCACACTGAGAAAACAAGCATAGTCTTGCCCGTCTTTGTGGGTGCCCCTACTTCAGCGGAATAGCCGGGAGACGTTTCAGTGTGCGGCTAGCCGGATCAATGGTGATTCCGACCGACTCCAATGCTGTAACTCCCAGTATGGGTTCAGCATTGTCCGGGCCGAAGATTACTCGGCCGGCAGTAACTTCATCCATAAAGCCGATCTCAACGAGCCCGAATCGATATTCATGCACCGTCCCGTCCGCCAGTTCATAAATAGTCTTCCCAACTGGCCGTACTCCAATCCGATTCAGCTCCGACGTCGGCACAAGCGAATCCGTCGCACCCGTATCCACCAGGAACTCTGCCTCATAAGTTCCATTTGAGGACGCGAGGCTTCTTAATTTGACGGTCACACGAATGAGCCCCATCTAGCTTACCTTCCGCCCGTAAACCGCAACTGCTGCAATTCTCACAATAATTAGACCATTAACAAGCGGGAAACTAAAATAGCGAACCTGTATCCCCGGGTAGCATCGCCTTTCGTACCAGCGGAATTGGTGGTCCACCATATTTCAGAAACTCATCGTGAAACTGTTGCCAGGCCTGTTTGCCGCCACGCGACGCAGTCCAATCTTCCCGCAGTTTTCGAATCATCAACTTGCCCATGGTGTAGTTGAGATAAGCGGGATCAAACGTGCCGCGCGCTGCTTGTTGGCGCGCGTTGGCTGCATCCTGATAACCTTGTTCGAGAAACATCTTTTCGGATTCCTCAACCGTCATCTTGCCGGTGTGCATTTCAATTGCTGACACAAAACGCACGTTGCGCAACAGCGCTTCAAGCAATTGGCCAATATGCATTTCGTCGGACCCATTGCCCAGTCCCTCCTCCCACATCATCTCTTCGGTGTAATGGGCCCAACCTTCGGCGAATGCATAACCAACAAAGAGTTGACCAAGTTTTGATGATGATCTGTTTGCATGCAGAAACTGCAGGAAGTGGCCGGGCCAAACTTCGTGTACTGAAGTGAATAGCAGACTTCCCCGTCCTGGCACATAAGCATCCTTTTCTTTTTGCGACCAGGTGGGATCGGCTGGCGCGATGTAGTAGATCGAAGGCAGACCTTTTTCGTACGGACCGGGAATGTTGATGTAGGCAAAGTTCCAGCGACGATACGCGGGTGCTTCGGCAACTTTTGCCTCCTCGGTGCCGGGAATCGTTACCACTTTCCTGTCTATAATAAAGGCCTTCAGGTCGGTAAGCTGTTTCCGCGCCATCTCGACTGAACCACCTTCAGGCTTATGAGACTGGGCCTCCGCCACACACTCCATGATCGACTTACCGGGCGAATAAGAAGCACACGCAGTTTTCAATGCATCGAGGTTCCGCTGCAAATCCCGCCGACCTACTTCCGCAAGCTTTTCGAGCGGCACATCGACACGCTCAGTTGCCTTGAGCATCTCGCTGAATTTTTCCGCCCCGAGTTGAAAGTTTGTATTCGCGCCTGCCTCCTGAGTCTTGAACCAGGCATCAATGCCCTGCATCGCTTTAATGGCGCCGTCGTTAGCGTCCTTGAAATCTTTTTGCAGTTGTTCATCTTTGACGGACGCAAAAATGCCGGGCACATCTTTTTGATAAAAAGAGATTAGACCGCCGAAGGTGGTGTGGCCGATGTTCACGAAAGTTTTAGGCAGCGGCGTCCGCAGGTTCTTGCGAATCTGATCGACGGCGGTTGGAATTGATTTCGCGTAAGCAACGTAAGCGCGCAAGCGTTGATCGAGCGGCGCGTATTCACGCGAAACATAAACGTCAGGGTCAATACTGTCGGCGTAAAACTGCGGGCAGCGGAATGGCCACTCCGCGGATTCCATCCAGAAGAGATCGCCATCAATGACGGAGGCAACGTAATCCCGTTCAAAACGTTGGCGCTCGTTAAGGGTAGAATCCTGAAAGCCGGCAACGCGATCCTTCGCCGCATGCAATCTTTTGATCTCGCTCGCGATGCCTTCCGCGCTCCAGTCAGTAAGCTTGCCGTCGAACTCATGACGTCCGGCGTGCACAGCAAATTCAGGATGCGCGACAAAGTAGGCTTCGAGAAATTCGTTTACATACGAATCCCACTCTTTTGATTCGGTCTGGCTCATTGTTTGTTGATTTGCCGGAGGCGTGGCTTGCTGGCAACCTGAAGCGGCAAACAGCAGGGCAAAGGTAAACACGACGATCAGTCGTGGCAGGAATCTGACTGACATGCGGCACTCCCCTTCAAACGGATTGGTAATGAAGCGAAGTGTATGAGAGGGCCATTAGGTCAATCAAGTCCGCACCGCGACGGTAGCGGGTCAGTTTGTGCGAATGTCCGATAAACTTTAGAAGACTCTGAACAAGTTGGTGAAAAGTTTGCACTGAGCCCGCGAAGCGCGGCGATAGCATAAAGCCTGGGGTGAAGCGAAGCGGAACCCCAGGATCGTTCAAGTAAAAAAGAAAAGCCAACGAAGTGGGCGACAGCCGTTTATGACAGGCAAATCGCAGCGTTTGCGCTATCGCACGCTTCGCGCGCTCCGCTTTTTTTAACTCTCGTCGTCCTGGGGTTCCGCTCCGCTCCACCCCAGGCTTTATGCTTCCACCCACTGCGCGGGTTTGGAAACGACAGCCGCATTGACTTGTTCAGACCTTCGTTTAGTTTGTCGCGGCGGTACGACAAGCTAAACCTTATCGGACATCAAACTGACTACCAACTACCCCGCCGGTTAGCGACGCAGCGTTGCTGCCTCCAGCCGTTTGCGGGCTTCGGCTGCCTGCAAACTGCGCGGGTAACGGTGAACCAACTCCTGCCAGCCCTCACCATCATAGCGAAATTGTCTTGCGCTTTGATCGAAGAGAAAGGTTATCCCCTGCCGGTTGTAACGGTCCAATTCGTTGAAGTTCAAAAAGTAGCTAAACATTGGCGCGCCGCCGGCGCTCATTTCTTTCTCATCCAGACGCCGCACCGCATCGCGCGAGAGATGCGCGGCTGCGTCTTCGGCGGCGAGCGCGTAAAGCAACAACACTTCCGGTCGCAGTTCGGAACCAATGAAGTTGTCCAGAAAGATCTTTGCGCGCACTACTCGATCAAACCCGTCAGAGGCTTTTGTGAGCCGCAATAATCGGACGTCGTCACCAGCGCGAGACGGCGCGAACACTGCATCGCGCTGGATCCATCCACCCGTACGCAGTGTCACATTCACTTTATAGAAAACGATTCCATCCCGGTTGCGCTTGTCGCCTTTGATAGCGACCAGGCTGCCGCGCCCCATTCGACGTAACAACTTTCCCGAAAGCTCGGGGCTGGACCTGAGTGCCGACAGTCTTTCATCGGCAACCACTGCCGGGCGACCGCCGGGCGGAGCTCGCCGCTTGGCAACAGCCGCAGATGGCACGATGGCGAGACACAAAAGGATAACGAGTGAGAAGACTCGTAAGGATGGATTCATCACGATTCGTCCTCGCGAAAAGAGTTTTACCAGGGTGAATATTGCCGGTCGCGCCAGGGTTAGCGGGAGACGCGACGCCGATTTTGAAAAGAAGCTGTTAACTTACTGCCCGCCCCAGCCTGCGCCGCGAGAATGCGTTGGGCATAAGAGGCATGATGAAAATGGCAGATGGCCACGGCCAACGCATCGGCAGCGTCGTGCGGTTCCGGAACTCTGTCCAGCGCAAGCAACGTCTTGACCATCTGCTGTACCTGAAATTTTTCTGCGTTGCCATGACCGACGACCGTTTGCTTTACAAGTCTGGGAGAATACTCATGAATCGCGATCGCCGCCCGCTCGGCAGCGAGCATGGCCACGCCACGAACCTGTCCGAGTTTCAAAGTGACTTTTACGTTGGTCGCAAGAAAACCATCTTCAATGGCACAAGCATCCGGGCTATGACGTTGCATCACGTCCGCAAGCGCATCTGCGATTTTTAGCAACCGGGCTGGAAATCTTTGCCCGGCGTGTGATCGAATCGTACCGCATTCGACCAGCCGATAGTGGCGGCCATCGCCTTCGATGACGCCCCAACCGGTGGTTTCGCTACCTGGATCGATTCCTAAAACGCGCATCGTTGAATTGAAACTCGCAATCCCTTAAATGAGGTGAGCGGCCGCACTAATGAAAACGATTTTATTTAGATATGCCAGTTACGTATTTCAAATCGAAAGATCTTAGAAATCAGTGTGGCGAGTATACTACAGCGCAAACTGCGTGGATGGACTTTTCTTTCTGGTGAGTCATTTCGATCGTTACCAGATTTTTTGCATCAGCTTTGGTCCGGCGGACTCCATTCGCCACGACAGACAGAACGATTCGTCTCTCAAATACGATGGTTAACTGCGCGCCCCTGTTCTGCTCCAGGGAAAAGGTCCGCCAGCGCCTCGCGGGCCAACGATTGCCACTCGACGCTTGTAGGCGCCCATTCAAACCTTTCGTAATGAAGTTTGCCGTCTTGCGGTGGGGCGCTAAAGTCATAGGCTGTCGGTTGTCGAAATTTCTCCGGACCGATTGGCGACGCTTCGAGACTGTCGCGCTGGGTTTCAAAACACGCGAACATGCGCTGCTTCAATTCCATTGCCCGCTCGTCCAACAACAACGTGGTCGTCTCGCGATCAGCTCCCGGCAAAAAGTCCGGTACTTTGGCCTTAAAGTCTTCACTGGGATGAAGCCCCATCTCGAATAATACTGGCGGCTTGAAACCGTTTTGTTTCATGAGGCGCATGGCTGCGTGCGTTGCAAACGCCGTCGCATCATGATCGGGATGTGCGCCCTCGTAAGCATGGGTTACAACGATGTCCGCCGCTGACTGCTGAAGAAAAGTTGATATTTTTTTTGATAAGTCAGCCAGACAGGCTGCGGCGCGTTGGTCAGTGATTTCCAGATCGACGACACGCTCCTGGGGTACATTCGCAATTGCGAGCGCGGCGAGGCATTCTTCTTTGCGTGCGCGCGCATAATCAGAACGGTCATCAAAGCCGGCGGCCCTGGCATCCTGCATGTCGCGCGGCGCTCCATCTGTCACGTGCAGGACGGTAACGTCAACAAGTTTCGATATCAAACAGCCTGCACCAACTACTTCATCCGCCG
>DASQPM010000054.1:0-4357 GCA_035643935.1 Pyrinomonadaceae bacterium
GTCAGCTCTCTTGAACTCAATACGCCCGACTTCGCTTGAGCGCGCAAACACTTCATTCTTGTCCCAGCCGCGCACAGTCACATCGCCAGAATCAACGCATAGCGAAACTGCGACTGTAGGAGCGGTCACAATTGACCGTTCAATTTTCTGCGTCCCGGACTTGGCGCTATGTCCATCGGCATAAGCAAGCCCGGCGGACATCAGCAGCAAAAGAAAACCATTAATGACTACTTTGAACTTCATTGTTCCTTATATTTCTTATGACGCTTACTTCGATACTACTTGTCGAACACGCGAGCCTCTGCAACTGTGTTAAGCAAGTCAACTTTGCTTTGATAAGCGGAAAACATGAATTCGGTCGCGTCAGGATCGTTGGGATTAGTCTTGGCAGCGGTCCGCGCAACGGCCAGGGTACGATCGACGAAAGCCAAATTCCGCTGGTATTCAGCCTGCACTTCCGGCTTCATCCTGCTTTTCTCCGACTTGATAGTTGAATCCAATTGCGCAATCGTTTGCAGATAACTGCGCTCGCCCGGCAGAAGTTTTACGGGATGATTAGCCGCAACTTCATTCTCTCGGGCCGAGGCAGGCGCATTGACAGCCTTGGTTCGAGGTCGGCCATTATTATGAACGGCGGCAACCGGGTTGTTTGTTGCTGCTGCCTGAGGCGATGTCGGATTGTTCGCCGACGGCGTTATTGTGCCTTCATGATTTGGCGCGGGCGTAAGGCTCGCGACTGGCAAATTTGGTGAACGCGTGGGCGATATTTGCCAGCGCATCATCGCCATGATCGCGCCAAAGCCAACGATCACCATCAAGCTTGCATAAGCAAGTGCCCGTTGCGGTCTAAACGTAAACAGATCGGAGAACGAAGAAAGCCAATTGCGAGCATTCGCCGAAGCCGCGTTGCCGGCAGCAGCGTCCATACGAGCCGATGCTATGGCAGCATCGATACGCTGGCGCAAACGCTCACTCGGCACGGCTGACTCAAACTCAGACGCGAGTGCGGCCGCCAGGACACTGTTTTCCTGCTCCAGTTGCCGCGCAAGATTGCTGCATGTCAGGCATGAATTCAGATGAGCAGTCACCTGTTCCACGCGCCATTGGTGAAGTTCTCCATCCAAATAACTTTGTAGAACTTCTTCTTGCAAACACTCTTTCATCACTTACCTCCGATTTTCCCATACACCCGGGCAAACTCTTTGCGGCCACGCGCGACCAGACTGCCCACGTTCGTCTCTTTAACTGACAACGTGTCGGCGATTTCGCGATAAGAGAGTCCCTGGTGTCTCAACAGCAAGCAACTGCGCATCGGCTCTTTCAGCTTGTCCAGTGCGCGCCGCGTCTGTTCTATTTCAACGCCGCGGCTGTAATCCTCGTCAGGGGCGGCAAACCAACCTTCGCCGGCCGTATTCTTGTGATATTCGTTGTCGCGCGTCATCGATCGCGTGCGGCCGCGAATGGTGTTGCGCGCCACATTCAAGGTGACACGCAAAAGCCAGGCGCGCAACAATTCCTCGCCCGGCTTGGAATCCAGATTACGATAGAGCCGTAGAAAAACTTCCTGCGTAATGTCCTCGGCCAGCGCTGCATCGCGAACTACCGAGCGCGCCGTGCGAAAAACGGCCCGGTGATGAAGTGTAAAAGCTTCATCGAAGCTGAGCGGAGGCGCTGCAGTCGCGATTTCGTCAGGCATCAAGTTTACTAAGGCTCTGGCTTGTCCGCTCATTTACACCGCTCTCAAGAAACAAACACCGCAAACGGCCTGGTTGTGGCAACTTTATCGCCAATCGGCCGTTAACTGTTTTCTGTGTTTTTATTGTAGTCTGAATCTTGATCTGCGACCAAAAACGGCGGCAATGATTCAATAAAACAACCGCGGAGAGACAATGCTTGAACGAGTCGCAGCGCGCGAAAGTTCTGAAATCCTGAGTTGTGAGCAAACCTTTGGCATCTTCAACTCCCAGCGAACTTCTTCGGAATGGCCCTTTCATGCGCGCTTGCCGACGCGAAGCCGTACCGTTTACGCCCATCTGGCTCATGCGCCAGGCAGGACGTTACATGCAGGAATATCGTGACGTTCGGGCGCGAGTGGGGTTTCTGGAATTGTGTAAGACGCCGTCGCTGGCAGCAGAAGTTACAGTGACTGCGGCTGAGAGATTGGGAGTGGACGCGGCGATTATTTTTGCAGACATTCTGCTGCCGCTGGAGCCGATGGGTTTGCAGTTGGAGTTTACGAAAGGCGACGGGCCGGTCATTCACAACCCGGTGCGGTCGGCTGCGGACGTTGATCGATTGCATGAGCTTGAAGAGGTCGGCGCGCTCGATTTTGTTTTTGAGGCTATCAGGCAGACGCGCCGAGCGCTTCGCATTGATCTGCCATTGATCGGATTTGCGGGTGCGCCGTTTACTTTGGCTTCCTACCTCGTGGAGGGAGGCGGCTCGAAGAATTACGTGCAGACAAAATCGTTGATGTACAACGATAGCGGCGCCTGGCACGGAATGATGGCGCTCATCTCGCGCGCGCTGGTCAAATATTTGAATGCGCAGGTCGACGCAGGCGCGCAGGCGTTGCAGCTATTTGATTCGTGGGTTGGCTGTCTCAGTCCGGATGACTACCGGCAATACGTTTTGCCTCACACGCGCAACGTAATTGGCGGCATTAATTCGGAAACGCCGCTGATTCATTTTGGCACCGGCACGGGAGAACTGTTGCAACTAATCAGCGAGGCCGGCGGAAATGTCATAGGCATTGACTGGCGCGCGCGGTTGGATGAGGGCTGGCAAAGAGTTGGACGCGACAAAGCCGTGATGGGCAACCTTGATCCCGTCGCACTGTTTGCAAACCGCGAACACCTGCGCTCTCAAACAAAAGCAATTCTGGATCAAGCGGCCGGACGACCGGGTCACATCTTTAATTTAGGTCACGGAATCCTGCCCGGTACACCGATCGAGAATGTGATCGCCCTGGTCGACATGGTCCATGAAATGAGCGCAAGGTAACACAGACTTGAGTCTGTGTTTTCAAATAACGATAGCGACAGCTACACGAAGTAGCACAGACTTTAGTCTTTGATTCTCAGTGACGATAGCGACAGCAACACAGACTAAAGTCTGTGCTACTGAAATGAATCCTTCATTTGACGCATTGCTGGTCATCTCCTTTGGCGGGCCTGAAGGAATGGATGACGTAATTCCCTTCCTTGAAAATGTGCTGCGCGGTAGAAACGTCCCGGGCGAGCGCATGCTTCAAGTCGCAAAACACTACGAACTCTTCGGGGGCGTCAGCCCAATCAATGAACAAAATCGCCAACTGATCGCCGCGTTAAAAAACAAATTGGAGACAAGCGGTCCAAACCTAGCGATTTATTTTGGCAACCGCAATTGGCATCCGCTGCTGGCCGACACGCTCAGGAAAATGCGTGACGACGGAATTCAAAACGCGCTGGCGTTCGTGACCTCGGCTTACACCTCGTATTCGAGTTGCCGCCAGTACCTGGAAAACATTGCCGAAGCCCGGAGTAATGTCGGCAACGACGCGCCGCGCGTGGAAAAGATTCGTGCATTCTATAATCATCCATTATTCATCGAAGCGAACGTAGCGCAAATACAAAAAGCGGTTGCGAAGATTCCCGAAGCATCGCGCCGGCGCGCGCATTTAGTTTTCACAGCGCACAGCATTCCGATGTCGATGGCTAAAAACTGCGACTACCAAGCACAGCTTGGGGAGACAAGTCGTCTTGTTTCGGAAGCAATGAGCGTGACGGAATGGCGGCTTGTCTTTCAAAGTCGCAGCGGCTCACCGGCGCAACCATGGCTTGGTCCTGATATTTGCGACTACTTGCGTGAGCTTCATGCGGCTGGAACCAACGATGTGGTTGTCGCTCCCATCGGCTTTGTCTCGGACCACATGGAAATCGTTTATGATCTGGATACCGAAGTCATGGCGCTATGTCGCAAGCTTGGGTTGAATATGGTCCGGGCCGCAACTGCCGGCACACATCCGCTGTTTATAGAAATGGTTCGTGAGTTGATCATGGAACGCATTGAGCCGCAAACCCCTCGCCGATTTCTCGGTACAAGGGGAACCCATAACGATAACTGCCCTGCAGAATGCTGCGCTTTAGTTTGAAAGAGTGGCATAGACTTTAGTCTGTGGCTGCGCTCGCCAACACAGACTAAAGTCTGTGTTACTAGCGCACAGTGGCATAGACTTCAGTCTGTGCTCTTACTCGTCCAGCACAGACTAAAGGAACCTCTGATCAAGTGTAAGCGACAACTCTTTGGAGTGCGCTGGCCTGGCAGCGCTTTGGCCAGTCGCGACCTGTCACGACCACGCCTGCTTGAGTTGATTCAA
>DASQPM010000055.1:0-19041 GCA_035643935.1 Pyrinomonadaceae bacterium
AGTAAAGGTACTGGTGCTTCCGGACGGTACGGATCCGGATGAGTTCATCAGAAAATTTGGCCTGATTGAGTATCAAAAGCAGCGCGGCGAAGCCCAGCCACATATTCAGTTTGTAATTGACCAGGCCGTGCGCAATCGAAATCTGCACCGGCCAGCCGAGAAAGCTGACGCAGTCGAAGAAGTGCTTCCTTACATTCGCGCTGTGCGCAGCCGCATTCAGAAGCGCGAGTATTTTGACATTGCGATGGATTCGCTGCGGATTTCAGACGCGGCGTTGCGGCGTGAATTGTGGCATTCGCTAAGACTTGGACCAGACAGCACCCGCACCGAACAGAAGATCGTGCGGCGAACTCAGGTCAAGCCGACGGTGGCGGAAGAGCAATTGCTGGAACTGCTGCTTGCGGATGGACAATTACGGCACAAGCTTCTGCCACGCCTGGAAGCGGAAGACTATGACGATCTGCCCACTGCCGGAATCTTCCGGGCCCTGATTGAGAGCGAACGCGCAGGTTCCGTCGTCGATTTCGATTTCCTTAGCCGGAGCATCGAAGGAGATCCTATCGCTGATTTCCTGCCGGCATTGCTCATGAGCGCGCCGGATGATGCGGAAGCGGACCAGATAGAGGACCGCGAATCAACTGCGCAAAAGTGCATTGACGCTTTGCGATTGATGCAAGTTGATAGGCGGATTGGCGATTTGATGGCTGAGATGGCGGTGGCTGAACGCAACGGGGCAACCGAGCTTCTGGACAAGCTTTCGACTGAGCGTCTTGAGCTCGCACGACGGCGCAGCACCTTGTTGCCTCAGGCGCAAGCCGTGCAAACGGGACAATGAGTTTGGCGGCCCGCGCGAGCTTGATGATTAGTATTTAAAGACGGACTTCTCTCACAAACCACGCAGGCAGTTTTTATTTCCCGGGGTAAGAGATTTGAGTACTGAAGAAAAAAATCGTGACGATGTTATGGAGCGCCTGCTCGAACTTGGCGGCGACAAAAAATATCTCACCTTCGACGATCTCAATCGCGAACTGCCTGACACAGTCGTTTCTCCCGACGACATTGAAGACGTCCTGCAAAAACTTGAAGGCTCGAACATTCCGGTCGGCGATTCGGATGAGAGATTGCTTGAGCAAGCGGCCGCTGCCGCCACTGATGATGAGGACGGCGCCGATCCGGACGTCGAACTCGACCTTTCCGCAGGCACGCTTGAGAAAACAAACGATCCGGTTCGCTTGTATCTTCGCGAAATGGGCGTCGTTCCACTGTTGACTCGGGAAGGCGAGGTGGCCATTGCCAAAAGAATCGAGCGCGGGCAGCTGAAAACGCAAAAGGCAATTTCGCGCTCGCCAATTGCAGTCAGGGAACTCCTAAAAATCGGCGAAGAGCTACAGTCAGACATTGCTAACATTCGCGAGGTTGTCATTTTCTCGGAACAGGCTGAGCTCACAGGCGATGAAGACAAGGCTGAAGAATACAGAGCCTGGACCATCGAAGGTATCGAGAATATCCGTAAGGTCTTTAAGAAGGGTTTGAAAGATTGGGACAAGCTGCGGGCAGAACAGAAAGCGACGCGTGGTAAAAAGAGCAAGAAGCTCATGCGGCTGAGGCGCAAAGTTGCGCGCATGCGTTTGGAAATCGCGCAGGAAATGGGACGCCTAAACGTCACCGAGCGCGCGCGCCAGCGTTTGATTAATGCGATTCGCGCTGTGCAGAAAGAAGTGCGCGATGCTGAGCGCGAGATTGACAGTTTTACCGAGAGACTCAACCGCAAGCGTATCAAAGCTGACGATCAAAAGGAGTTCAAGCGTCGCGTGACCGCGGCAAAGAAACACCTGCAACAGGTTGAAAGTGTGCACAACGTCAGTCCGGTCGAAATCAAACGAGCGTTGCAAGCGATCGTTATAGGTGAACAACAAACGGGGCAGGCAAAGCGCGAACTGGTGGAAGCAAACCTGCGCCTGGTTGTTTCCATAGCCAAGAAGTACCCGAACCGAGGCCTGCAGTTTCTCGATCTGATTCAGGAAGGCAATATCGGTTTAATGAAAGCCGTCGATAAGTTTGAGTGGCGGCGCGGCTACAAATTCTCGACTTATGCAACCTGGTGGATTCGGCAGGCAATCACCCGCGCCATCGCCGATCAGGCGCGCACGATTCGTATTCCGGTGCACATGATTGAAACCATCAACAAGCTGATTCGCACGTCGCGCGCGCTGGTCCAGGAATTGGGACACGAGCCGACCAGTGAAGAGATTGCCTTCAAGATGGACATCCCGGTTTCGAAAGTACGCAAGGTTTTGAAGATTGCGCAGGAACCCATCTCGCTTGAAACACCGATCGGCGAAGAAGAAGACTCGCATCTTGGCGACTTCATCGAAGACAAGTCGATTTTGAATCCGGCGGATGCGGTGGTTGCTTCCAATCTGCGCGAGATTACCGACGAGGTATTGGCAACACTTACGCCGCGCGAAGAAAAAGTTATCAAGATGCGGTTTGGTTTGGGAACTACGGGTTCAGAACACACGCTCGAGGAAGTGGGCCAGCATTTTGCCGTCACGCGCGAACGCATTCGGCAAATCGAAGCCAAAGCGCTGCGCAAGCTGCGTCACCCTTCGCGTTCGCGCAAGCTTAAAGCGTTCCTGGAAAATACCCAGCGCTAATTTCGTGGGCGGAAAAACAAAAGACGGCGAAGATCAGCATCTTCGTCGTCTCTTTTGATATAGAAGAACGTCAGTTATTTAAAAGTAAGAAAGGCGGTGCTCTTTACAGTGTGGTCAAAATCATACTGATAAGTATAACCGGGGAACTCAATCGGTCTTACGAACTGTACGGTGACCTCGATGCGATTATCGCGTTGGGCTGGATTAATCACGGCGTCCGCAGGCACGCCATATTCCGGGGCACTTTTTACCAACTGATCTTTTACCCAGCTTGCCGGGTAACCTTGTGCAGAAGCAACATCAACGTCGTGCTGCATCAAGTCCTTGAATAGATACGCCTGATAGGCAACGGGAATATACATGTATCCAATATATGCTCCGACGCCAATGACCGCGATGACGATAATGAACTTAAGCCGCGCACTGCCGCGCTCGGTTGTTCTCTCGTTTGTATTCATCCTTAAGTCCTCTTTCGCAAGGCCGCTCGAATCGACGCCCTTAAACTGGCTGTATCTATTTCCTTGCTGCTGACGATTCGCGGTCGTCCAATTCGCTCCAACAAAACCCATTGCACCTGGCCGCGCGCACTTTTCTTGTCGCGTGTAATCGCGTCAATGATCGCGTCGACATCAAGATCTTCTGCTGTCGGCAATGGTCCACAAAGTCGGACGCCCGCCCGCAGCAATTCTAACTCTGATTTATCGAGTAGGCCCAGGTTTTTCGAAAGTTCGGCGGCCACTAACATTCCCGATCCTACCGCTTCACCATGACGAAAGCGTCGATAGCCAGTCAACGCCTCAAGCGCGTGCCCTACCGTGTGACCGAAGTTGAGGATGCGGCGCGAACGTCGATCCGTGCGCGCAGGATCTTCGCGTTCATCGGCTCTGACGATCGAAGCTTTGAAGGAGCAGTGGGCCGCGATAAGATTTTCGAGCTGCGAAGAGACCGTGATCCGCTTAGCCTCGATTTGCGAAAGATATTCGGTTGTTTGCTTGAAGAGTTTCCGGCTGCCGATCGCTCCCTGCTTAAGGCATTCGCACCAGCCCGCTGTCAGCTCGCGCGCAGGCAGAGTTTTGAGAGTCTCGACGTCGGCGATAACTGCAGCCGGCTGTTGAAACGCACCCGCTCGATTCTTTCCACTGGGGAGATTAACGCCGACCTTGCCGCCAATAGAGGCATCGATTTGCGCGACCAATGAGGTCGGAATTTGCACCAGAGAAATACCGCGCAAGTAAATGGCTGATGCAAATCCGGCGACGTCTCCGGTCACTCCGCCACCCAGCGCAACCACTCCATCCGTTCGTTCGAAGCTGTTGTCACTCAAAAATTGCAATGCTGTTTCGGCCGCTGCTAATGATTTGTAACGTTCGCCGTCCCCCATTAGCCAGTATGACACCTGGAACCCGCTGTCTTCGAGGCTTTCAGCTACGACCGGACCATAAAGGTTGAAAACTTTTTTGTTTGAGATAAGCGCGAGACGCCGTGTTTGAGGTCCAAGGTTACGCCGAACTTTTCCTCCGGTAGCGGAAAGAATCCCCTGGCCGATTATTATTTCGTAGTTGAAGGATCGCGCCGGGATGCTAACTTGCAATCGTTGCAATGCCTGACTCCTGTTGCGTGTAGTCGCGATGGATTAACCAGCGCTACCTGGGAGTGCGCATTCTAGCACGCTGCTTTTGTTGGAAATCTGTTTGGGAAGGCCCGATCAAAAAGCGAATGGGCGCGACAAACGTGGGAGTACGTCGCGCCCATCCATATTCGTGGTCACTGTCCTCACCCCAGCAACCACTTGAGACGGAGGATTCACCAACCGTCTCTCTTGCCCCATAATATACATCGCAACGCGCATGCCGCGCAAGAATGTTTTTGTGCGTAAAGAGCGAGTTGTTGATTTGCAAAGATTCTTGATAATTCTTAGGAAAATGGTCAAAAACGCGACTCTGTTTCTGCCCGTTCAGGGTGTAATTCTTGCAGGGTTTGCGCGTAAAATTTTTACGATCGAACGAGGTAAAGTCAGCCTAAAGTTTGTTCAATAACTGCTGCCAGTCGTTGCGCAAAATTTTGAATTAGCGGCAGGCTCGGTCCCTCAATCATCACTCGTGCCAGAGGTTCAGTGCCGGAATAGCGCAACAGCAAGCGACCGTGCGAACCGAGCTCGTTTTCAATCTCGCGGGCTACAAGGTTAATTGCTTGATACTCAGCGAACGGACGTTTTTGCTTCACCTTTACGTTGAGCAGTATTTGTGGAAACACCTGAAGTCCTTCGTTCAATTGTTGCAAAGATTTTTGTTCTTCGGCGATAACTCGCAGCACACATATTGTGGTTATCAGACCGTCACCAGCGAGGCTTAGTTTTGGTAGAATGATGTGGCCCGATTGTTCACCACCCAGGGTCGCTCCGCTTCGCAACAACTCGTCCAGAACATACTTGTCGCCGACATCCGTGCGGACCAAACTCATGCCGCGCGACTTCAACGCCAGCTCAAGACCAACATTGCTCATTACTGTAGCCACGACGGCCTGCTGGGCTAGTTCGCCGCGGGCGTGGAGGTAGTTTGCCAGGACCCACAAACTGCCATCGCCATTTACAAGTTGGCCTTGGGCATCAACAAAAAGCGAACGATCCGCGTCCCCATCAAACGCTACGCCGAGGTCGGCTTGCTGCTTGAGCACTTCGGCCTGTAGCTGATCGGTATGAAGCGAGCCGCAGTTCAAATTTATGTTGCGACCATCCGGTGTGTTGTTGATGGCGATAACAACCGCACCAAGTCTCTCGAGTAGAGCTGGCGCCAGCGCCGAAGCTGCGCCATTTGCGCAATCAACTAAGAGTTTGATTCCGTTGAGCGAAAGACCGCGACCAATTTCTTTGGAGAGATAATCGAGATAACGCGATTGCAACGACTCGGCTTCAATCGCAATTGCGCGGTCGGGTATTGACTTGGCTTCCCTATGGGCGTCTACCTCCCGCGTTTCGGTCTTGGAAAAGATATCTTTCTCGATCAGCCGTTCTGTCTCCTCATCAAGCTTTCTGCCTTGCGGAGCAAATATTTTCAGGCCGTTGTCCTGGTAGGGATTATGTGACGCGCTGATCACTACACCGGCGTCGGCCGAGAGGGAACGTGCCAAATAAGCAACGCCCGGCGTCGTGATCACGCCACCTGATTTCAAGTCAGCCCCTGCCGCTAGCGCGCCGCGAGCGAGTGCCTGTTCCAGCCACGGCCCAGACTCGCGCGTGTCGCGTCCGACGACAATCAATGGTGTGCGGCCGAGTTTTTTTCGCAGATGATTCGCGAGGGATGCACCCACAATCTCGACTGTGGCGACATCGAAAGGAAACTTTCCGGCTTCGCCGCGCATGCCATCAGTGCCGAAAAGTTTCTTCATCAGTTGCTGAGCGAAAGGTTGATTGGGAATTAATTAATGATGAGTGGACGCAGAGCACTGGGCCACAAAAGGTCATCTGTTGAAGTGGCGAAGGTGAGATGAGTGTCGCTGCGTTTTTTCTCGACGATTTCCACATGGATATCGACCGTCGGGTTCAGCACGTCGATCTTCGGGTCAGGAATATTTATCGCTACGTTTGATAGATTGAAGCTCTCCTTCTTTCCGTCCAGCCAAACAGTTTCGGTCGATGCCTTATGCAAAGCGTTTATGCGATCTGCCGGACCACGCAGCCGAACTTTAGCGGGATTCGCTGCAAAGCTACCGAGTTCGAAGCCTTCCGGAAGCGTCCCCTCAAATTTAACTTCTACGTCAAGTTGCATCTCGACTCTTGGTTCAAGCCGGATTGGCAGTGTTGCCGGATGAAATCCCTGAAGGGTAACGCCCTCGGGCAACTCCATTTGCACGCGATCGCGCGACAGGCGCACGATTCGTTCACCCGGTTTCTGATCGCTGATATCTACCGTCGCTACCAGATCGTGTGGACCGATGCGATCAAGTTTGGAGTGACTGCCCGTCAGCACCACTTCAATCGTCGATGGCAGTTCGTTACTTATTTCCAAACCCTCGGGTCTCAGAAAGTTTAATTGCACACCGGGAACGCGCAGTGTGACTGGCTTGTTCTGGCTACTCACCGTCAGCCAAAGTGCCAGCGTGATCACAAGCGCCAATAGCTTCAGTCCCCAGTCTTCAAGAAACACCTTGTGCAAGCCACGCTCAAAGGCCGACGGCGCTCTTGGCATCGGAGTTACTTCTGCTTCATCGTCAATGTCTTGAAACGGCATAACTAATTTCGGAATGCAAAGGTTCGGGTCATGAGTCCGACGGAAAGCGATCAAACTGAGGCTATTTCTTCAGTTTCGGCTTCCGCGTTCGCTGCTTTGTCTTGCTCTCGTTCCTTCTCGCGTTTTGGCGCAATGTCGAGCGCCTGCGAAATGGCGGCGCGCAGTTTTGGCGCATCCAGTCCGCGTTTGATTTCGCCGCGCTGCACGATCGAAATCAGACCTGACTCTTCTGAAACGACCACGGCCACGGCGTCCGTGTCTTCGGTGACCCCAAGCGCAGCGCGATGACGCGTGCCCAGTTCGCGCGAAAGACGTGGATTAAGCGTTAGTGGCAAGAAGCATGAAGCAGCGGCCACCCGATGACGGCGCACAATCACAGCGCCGTCGTGCAGCGGAGACTCGGTATTGAATATACTGATCAGCAGATCGTAACTGAGTTCGGCGTCGAGCTTGACACCGCCATCAATGATGTTCTTCAGCCCTACGTTGCGCTCGATTATGATCAGTGCGCCAGTCTTAGTGGAAGACAAGGTCGTGGCGGCGAGAATAACTTCATCGTAAACACCTTCGCCAAACTGTCCCAGATGCCTTTGGGTGAAGGGCATGCGAAAACGATTGCCAAAAGAAATCAGCGCCTGTCGGATTTCCGCCTGGAAAAGCACGATGATGGCGACGCCGATGTAAAGCAAGCCACCACGCAGCACAAATTCCAGGGTTGCGAGATCTTCTTTGATGGCCAGCCAGTAGAGGAGGGCGAAAGCGCCAATGGCGGCGGCCATCGGGGCGGCGCGAGTCCCACGAACTAGCTTCAAAACTGCATACACAAGCAAGAAGACAAGCACGATGTCCGCGATGTTGCGCGGCTCACCAAGCCTTCCCAGATACTCCGTGTATGGCAGTAGTAAAAGCATTAGATGGTTTAGAACTCCGGATTTGATTTTTGCGATTCAGCAGCGACAATTTAGTTTCACCAAACCCGGAATCAGAAAAACTCCTACTCGATCTTCAGCCGACATGCTCGGGGATGAGTTCCTGGTGGGCGCTATGACTCTTGCGCGCAGTCTCCAGAAAAATCATCTCCACTTTCGGCTCTGCCTTTCTGATTATCTGCTCTATCTCTTCGATGGTTCGTTCAATCTCGCTAGTCACCAGATCGTCGCGCAGACTCACATGCGCGTTGATTAAGATCTGTTTGGGCGCCAGATGCATCGTCAGGATCTCAATCACCTTTACTACGTTCGGATGACTTTCAATGGCTTCCCTAATCCTTTGAACAGTTTTCGCACTGGCTGCTTCGCCTAAAAGCAAAGCGCGGGATGTGCGGGCCAATGCAAAAGCCACAATTGCGAGCACGACGCCGATCAGAATTGAAGCAAGTCCGTCCCAATAAGAACCCGCACCTGGACCCGCGTGATGCTCGGTCAGATACAGTCCCGTCGCCGCGATCAAGATGCCGAGCAGCGCCGCAGAATCTTCAAACAACACAGTCTTGGCGGTCGGGTCTTTCGACTCGCGCAAATATTGAAAAAACGACAAGCCTTCCGCACGCGCCTCTTTCAACTCCTGGTATATCGCCAGACTTATCGACGCCGATTCCAATATGAACGAAAGTCCCAGGACCAGATACGCCCAAAACAAATTCTCGGGCGCGTGCGGGTGTTTCAGTTTCACCGCGCCTTCATAGACGGCGTAAGTCGAACCCACACCAAAAATGAAAATGGCAGCGATGAAAGACCAGAAAAAGCGCTCCTTGCCATAGCCAAAAGGATGTTTCTGTGAAGCCGGCCGCTGGTAAAAACGCAAACCGAGCAACAGGAAAATCTGATTGGTCGTGTCGGCGACGGAATGTAGCGCCTCGGCCATCATGCCCGACGAACCAGTGACGAAAGCCGCCGCGAGCTTCAGCACCGCAATCAGCGCATTTACAAAGAGCGCCCCGACGACTGCCAGCATCAATAATCCTTCAGCCAGGAAATACCCTAGTTATGAATTGAAGCCCCGTTGGATTATGGCGAAAAACGAGAAGCGTGGCAATGGCGTTTCGGTTACGAATTCATGCCAGAGGCGGCAACGTTATTGATTCGATTAAGAACGATGAGAAGCAGCCGAGAACCAAACGCCAACTACGAACGCCGGGCGCTTTTGCTGAGACTTTTGTCCGAGCGCTTCGTAATCTTTCCGCTTTGCAGAAAACCGATAAGCTCACCCTCGGTATTTACCACCACCAATGAACCGCTTCCATTGTTCTTCATCAATTCTTTCGCAGACTCCAGTGTCACTGAAGCGTCAACAAATAACTGCGGGTTAATGGTTCGCATGACATTTTTAACCTGAGTCGTATGCCATTTTTCACGCGGCAGAGACTTTAGATCCTCAAGCATCAGAATTCCGTGTGCACGACCATTCACTGCTACCGGAAAACTGGTCTGTCGATGCAGCGGCAGAACGTCATCGATCAGTTTGGTAATAGTCATTGCCGGATCGAGCGCGATCGAAGGCGACATAACATTGCCGGCAGTTAACAGTTGCGTGTTCTGGGCGCCCTTAACTACCTTTGCAGCGGTGTCGAGCAGAAACAGGCCGACGAGAATGGACCAACCGCCCATGAAGTAAGGTCGCGAAGGTCGCCAGCTCGGCGCAATCATGATATACACACCAAACAGAATCAGCGTGCCGCCGATTAGGATGCCGCAGATTCCCGCCATGCGCGTAGCCTCTTTGATGCTGCCGCTTTTGTGCCACAACAGCGCGCGTAGAACACGGCCACCATCCAGTGGGTAACCGGGAAAAAGATTGAAAACAGCTAACAGTAAATTTCCCCAGGCGATCAAAAAGAAAACCACAACCGTGCCATTGTGGTTTCCCAACGCCGCGATTTTAGTGCCGGCAAAAGCAAGCAATGCGAAAACAAAACTCGCGGCCGGGCCAGCGACAGCGATGCGCAATTCCGCGCGCGGATTTTGCGGTTCAGTTTTCAGTCGGGCTAAACCGCCAAATGGATGCAATACGATCTCTTCGATTTCGATGTCTTCGGCCCGCGCCATCAACGCATGTGAAAGTTCGTGACCAAACACGGAAAGGAACAAACCAGCGGTCGTAATAAATCCGAGAATCCAGGCAGTAGCGGGAGCGAGCGGTGGCAGGCGAACGTTGCCTAGTTGAATAACGTGGCTTTGCAGGTTGCTGGCAATCAGCCAAATGCTCAGCGCAACGACTGCAAACCAGCGATAGTCAATGCGCACCGGAATGCCGTAGATGCGAGCTATGGTTATGCGGCGGGTGAATAACTGACCGAGCGGCATGGCAGGTCAGACGAAATCAATCAGATAAAATCAAAATGCGCCGCTCGCCTTTTGCCAATCAACTTCCCACAAAACGACCGGCTGCTGGCGATTCTTGACGCTGATGGGTTCGCGAGGTCTTAGTTTGTATCTACTGCGCGCTGATTTGGCGGTAGCATCGCTCACCAGAATCTCGCCGCCCTTCGCATTCGATTCCAAACGAGAGGCAGTGTTGACGGTATCGCCGATCGCGGTGTATTCCGAGCGACGTTCAGATCCGATATAGCCGACGGTCACCTCGCCGGTATGCAAGCCAATGCCGACGCCGATTTCCAGCAAACCTTCCTGACGCAGTTCCATGTTGATGCCAAGAATGCGCCGCTGCATCGCGACCGCCGCGTTCAAAGCATTGGAAGCATCTTCGGGAGTTGCAGTAGGCGCGCCGAAGAGCGACATCAAGCCGTCGCCCAGGTATTTATCAAGCGTGCCGCCGTGCGCAAAGATGATGTCGGTCATGGCGGAGAAATAACGATTGAGCAGGCTGACAATTTTTTCCGGCGGCGCGTGTTCCGAAATGCGCGTAAAGCCGCGAATGTCAGCAAACAGAATCGTGATCGTTTGATTGACGCCGCCGAGTTTGAACGACTCGGGGTTCTCAAGCATCTGCTTCACCACATACTCGGGCAGGAACCGGCTGTAGTTTGCGCGGGCGACTTCTTCGCGGGCCAGGCGCTCGTGCGCGCGTGCATTCTCGACCGCGATCGCAGTTTGCGCTGCCACCGCACTGATCAACTCGAGATCGTCAGGCTTGAAAGCCGCAAAAGGATCGAGGCGATCTGCATAAATGGCGCCGTGAACGCGCGACTCTCCCACCAGCGGCGCGCAGATGGTGGAACGAACGCCCTGGGAAACAATCGAATCAACGCCGGCAAATTGTTCGTCGGACGCCGCGTCCTGCGAAAGCAAAGCCACTCGGTCCTTCATAACTTTTCGCGTTATGGTGCGGCCAATTGTCAGTTTGCGCATGTGGTTATTCAAACTCTCGTCGCGCGCGCGCATCGCTATCGGGTTTAGTACCACGTCTTCGGGGTTTTCCTTGCCGTTGCCTTCGGCCAGCAGTGCAACCACGCGATCCGCGGGCGTGGAGCGAAAGATGATGTCTGTCGCTTTGGCAAAGATCGTTTCCAGATCGAAAACTGAGCCAAGTGTTTTGCTCATCTCGTAAAGCGCGCTGAGAATGTTTGCCTTTCGCTGTAACGCTTCCAGCACTTTATCTCTGGCGGGCGAGGTTGCTGCCAGCGAAGCTGGAGCGACGTCCGCCTTCCCATGCAGCACGGTTGTCATAACGTCGTTGGCAGAAATTAGAAGTTGCGTGTGCCCAAGTGGCTTATCGTCATAACGCACGTCGGTAGTGCGCTCTTCTGCCGGTTGTTCAAACCGCAGAGTGCTGGCGCCGATAGTTATGCGATCGCCGTTTCTTAATTCGTAATCGAGATGAGGTCCGCCGTTAACGAAAACTTTATTTGCGCTGCGGCGCAACTGCCCGTTGATGACGGCGCCGTCGACAAGCGTAAACGAACCGTCGTCGCCTGATTTTATGTGGGCGTGATAACGCGACGCGCGCGGGTCATCCAGCACGATGGTGTTGTCAGGCGCGCGCCCGATCGAACACACAGACAACGGCACAAAATCGTATTGCCACTGTCTGCCACTTGCGTCGGTAATCTTTAGGAAGGCCATGACGTACGAAAGCGAAAGCCCGGGGAGAAACTGTGTGCGAACCTGCCGAGCGATTGACCGCGGCGACGATCAATTGGTACGGTTCGGCGGTCGATCCTAGCAGTATGACTGAGCCGTGACAACTCTGTAGATTTAGGCGCGCGGTTGTGTTTTCAAAAGCTTGACGCTTTGTCAGATAGCTTGTTAGACTCAAACCACTTACCAAATAGGGCCCGGCGCTTTACTGCGTCGCTCGGATTTCCCCCAGACCCGCGCGTGCGGCGCAGTCTGATTTTTCTAAATCAATGGAGGTGTTGCGGTGGGCTTCAAAGTCGGCCAGAAAGTCGTTTATCCAAACCACGGAATCGGAACCATCGAACAAATCGAACAGAAGCAAATAGGCGCCAGCACACTTCCTTTCTACACGCTGCGGCTTGCAGCCAACAATTCCCTGGTGCTTGTTCCTGTTTCAAACGCTTCCGAAGTCGGTTTGCGCTCGCCGATTTCTTCCGGCGAATGCGAAATGCTTTTCAAGATCCTAGCGGATGATTTCTCTTTTCCCGCCAACGACTGGAAAGATCGCTTCAAAGAATTCTCAGAGAAGATGAGAACAGGCGACGTCTTTGAAGCCGCTGATGTGCTGAAGCACCTGACCTACCTCAACCACCTGAAGCCACTTTCATTTCGCGAACAACGCATGCTCGAGCGTTCACGCTATCTGGTGATTTCCGAACTGGCCGCGGTTTGCCGCCAACCGGAATGCAATATCGAACCGCGCGTTGAAGAAGCGCTGGCACGTGCCTGTGCGAAACATGATCGGCGACCTGCGCGTGCTCGCGCTGCTGGTGCTTCCGCCGGCCATTAAATAGTGCCTGTTGGTCAAAATCCTTTTCAGCCCAATAAAATCGGGCCTTTGTTGAATTCGTCTGAGAACGATTTCAACTCGCGGTGATACGGCCCCTGGCTCACATGGTATACTTCTGCTATCAAATCAGCTCCGCCTTTATCAATGGACGAACCTGGCAGTAATCTCACCTGTATTTTTCAGCGGAAAGTTTTACCACCCGCGCCGCTTTTATGATGGTGTTTCTAAAACTGATCGGCGTCGCAATTCTGGTTGCGACGAACGGCTTCTTTGTGGCTTCTGAATTTGCGCTGGTCTCGGTGCGGCGCGCTCGTATCGAAGCTCGCGTGGCCGCAGGCAGCAAAAACGCCAGAGCAGCGCTGCGACTGCTGGACAACCCCACAACTTTTATTTCCGCGGTGCAGTTGGGAATCACGTTTGCCTCATTGGCACTGGGCTGGATTGGCGAACCGACCATCGCTGGGTTGCTTCATCCGTTGGCCGCGACTATTGCTTCTGAGGGACGCGCAGGCTACGTGGCCCACGTAATGGCAATCGTAATTGCGTTTAGTATTATCAGTTTCCTGCATATCGTGCTCGGGGAATTGATGCCCAAGATGATCGCTTTGGAACGTGCCGAGCGGGTGGCCATGTTTGCCGCCGGGCCATTGGAACTTTTCGCGCGGGTCTTTCGCGCACCGCTTTGGTTGTTCAATGCCGCCGGCACCAAGCTGGGCCGACTGATTGGTCTGCGCTCAAGTTTGGATCACGCTTCGGTTTACACGGAAACAGAACTGCGACAACTGGTCGACGTTGCGCGCGAGAGCGGCTACCTGCGCGCCGAAGAAAGACGTTTGATCCATCGCGTCTTCGAGTTTTCTGACACGCTGGTGCGCGAGGCGATGGTGCCGCGGACGGAGATGGCCGCCATCTCCAGCGAATGCTCGCTGGCCCAGATAACTAAGGCTTTCGACAAATATCGCTATTCGCGGCTGCCCGTTTATCGCGAATCGCTCGATGACGTGGTCGGCTTTATTCACAGCAAAGACGTGATGCCTTACCTGCTGAGTCCGGAAAAGTTTCGCCTTGAAGTTGTGCTGCAACCGCCGTTGTACGTGGTTGACACGGCACGACTTGAAGACGTGCTCAGGCAAATGCAAAAAGCCAAGGCGCATTTTGGTTTTGTCGTTGACGAGCACGGCGGGCTGGAGGGCATCATTACGCTTGAAGATTTGCTGGAAGAAATTGTTGGCGACATTTCTGACGAGCATGACGAAGAAGTCAACGAACAAATTACGCCGGCTGGAGAAGGGAAATACATCCTGGCGGGCGGCTTGGCAGTGCGCGATCTGAATCGGCGCCTGAAGTTGTCACTGCCGGAGTCGGAAGGCTACACGACCATTGCGGGTTTTTTGATGACCGAAGCTGGTCACGTGCTTAAGGCCGGCGAAAGAATTGAATACAACGGGCTTGTGTTTGAAATCGATCGCGTCGAGCGCCGGCGCGTCATCAGCGTGCGCCTTGAAGTGCCTGCCGCCGAACCCGAATCGTCAGCCCAGGCAACGGTTGAAGGGGCGCACGCCGCAGGTTAAGCGAACTGCTCCACGACACTTCGATTCCCCGGCGACGTGATGATAGAGTTGGGCGCACTCAACTTTCATGCGGGTGCTGTTTGTTGATCTTCATAGATTGGGCCAAACCAAATGAGCTGGATTGAAGAAATCAACGCGCGCGAGATTTTAGACTCTCGTGGCAATCCCACGATCGAGGCCGAAGTCACTCTTGCCGGCGGTGAAGTTGGACGCGCAGCTGTCCCGTCAGGTGCTTCTACCGGCGAACACGAAGCAGTTGAACTGCGTGACGACGACAAGAAACGCTACGGTGGCAAAGGCGTGCTGAACGCGGTGCGCAATGTTAACGAGATCATCGCGCCGGAAATTGCCGGACTCGACGCCCTGGATCAGGCCGAGGTTGACAGCGCGTTGATTACTTTGGACGGGACGCCAACAAAATCCAAGCTCGGCGCAAACGCAATCCTGGCAGTCTCGCTGGCCACCGCACGTGCCGCCGCCGCCTATCTTGAAGTTCCACTTTACAAATATCTTGGCGGGCCAAACGCGCGAACGTTGCCGGTGCCGATGATGAACATCATTAACGGCGGCGCGCACGCCGATAACAACGTCGACTTCCAGGAATTCATGATCGTTCCGGTAGGCGCCGAGAGTTTCACTGAAAGCCTGCGCATCGGCGTCGAAATTTTTCATACGCTGAAGAGCGTCTTGAAGAAGAAAAGCTATGCGACCAGCGTCGGCGACGAAGGCGGCTTCGCTCCAAATCTTCGTTCAAACGAAGAAGCGATCGAGACAATTCTTGAAGCGATCTCGCAAGCGGGCTACACCACCGGCAAGGATTGTTTGCTGGCGCTCGATCCCGCGGCCAGTGAGTTTTACGATGGCAGTGCTTACGTTTTTAAGAAGAGCGACAAACGAAAGTTGTCGAGCGCTGAGATGGTCGCCTATTGGGACGACTGGAGTCGCAAGTATCCGATCATTTCCATAGAAGACGGCATGGCGGAAAACGATTGGGATGGCTGGAAAGCTTTGACCGACCAGCTGGGCCAGCATGTACAACTTGTCGGCGACGACTTGTTCGTCACTAACACTCAATTTTTGCGCAAGGGGATTGAGCTCGGTGTGGCCAACTCAATTTTGATCAAAGTTAACCAGATCGGCACGTTAACTGAAACATTTGATTGTATCGAGTTGGCTAAAACGAATGGCCGCACCGCAGTCATTTCGCACCGCTCGGGCGAAACGGAAGATCCGTTCATTGCCGATCTCGCGGTGGCGACCAACGCCGGACAGATCAAGACCGGTTCGCTCTCGCGCACCGATCGCATTGCCAAGTACAACCAACTGCTTCGCATCGAAGAGGACCTGCGTGGAGCGGCACGCTTCCCCGGCCGTTCCGCTTTTCAGGTTCAAGGAAACCATGAATTTAGCAGACGTCAGGCATCTGTTTGATTACACCGAGTGGGCCAATAGTCTGGCGTTCGACGCTGCCGCAAAGCTTTCCGACAAAGACCTGCGCCGCGACGTCAAGATCAGTCACGGCTCAATTTTCGGAACGCTCCTGCACATGGCAGGCGCGGACTGGATTTGGCTTGAACGATGGCTCGGCCGATCGCCGGCAGGCAAGGAAGCCTGGTCGCTATGGAAAACCGAAGTCTGCCCAGACCTCACCACCCTGGACGACCGCTGGCGTGAAGTCGTCGAGCGACGTGCTGTTTTTATCAGCCAACTCGATGAAGCGCGACTTAGCGCTGAGCTTCCCTTTATTCTTCTCAGTGGCGATCCCAGTTCAATGCGGCTGGTAGATCAAATGCAGCACATCGCTAACCATGCGACGCTGCATCGTGGCCAGGTTGTGGGTATGATCCGTCAACTCGGCATCGCACCTCCGTCGACTGACTTGCTTTTTTACCTGCGGCGCGAAATACCTGCATAACAATCCATTCCGAAAACGATGACCGAATCCTGGGAGCGCGGCGAGTATCTAATCACCACTGATCGTTCGCGCCTTGACGTCGCTCTAATTCACAATTTTCTATCAAACGAGTCGTACTGGGCGGTTGGTCGAAGCGTTGAAGTTGTGAAACGCTCGCTGGATAACTCGCTCTGTTTCGGCATCTACAGAAAAACTGAGCAGGTTGGCTTTGCCCGCGTCGTTACCGACTTTGCGACGTTTGCCTGGCTGGCCGATGTGTTTGTAGTTTCAGAACATCGTAGGCGCGGTTTGGCGAAATGGTTAATGGAAGTGATACTGACGCATGCCGACTTGCAGGGTTTTCGCCGCTGGGTCTTAGCGACAAAAGATGCGCACAGTTTGTATGCGCACTTCGGTTTCATTCCGCTTCACCGGCCTGAGCGGTGGATGGAACGGCCCGATCCGAGCATGCGAGAGAGTCCGGATTACTGGAAGCCTGACAATTAGAACTATGGAGCTATCATTTGAATAAGAAGGGTCCACTGGCGCTCATCATACTTGACGGTTTTGGCTATCGCGCGGAACGCGAAGGCAATGCAATCGCGCTCGCCGAGATGCCACATTACCGCGCGCTGAGCGAAATTTATCCCCGCACGCTGATTCAGGCATCGGGCGAATGCGTGGGTCTGCCCCGGGGCGTGATGGGAAATTCAAACGTGGGCCACCTCTGTTTAGGTGCGGGCCGTGTACTGCGTACTGACGTCGAACGCATCAACCACGAAATCAAAACCGGCGAGTTTTTTCATAACCTTGCATTGAACGCTGCGATCGACAATGCAGTGAAACATGACCGCGCGTTGCACCTGATGGGCCTGGTGTCCGACGGGCTGGTTCACTCTTCGCAGGAACATGCCTACGAACTTTTGCGTTTGGCGAAGGAACGCGAGGTACGGCGAGTCTTCGTTCATTGCTTTTTGGACGGGCGGGATACACCGCCATCTTCTGCGGAAAAGTACGTTGCCGCGATGCAGGGCAAAGTCGAAGAGATTGGCGTCGGCGAGATTGCGACGGTGGTCGGGCGTTACTACGCGATGGACCGCGATAAGCGTTGGGAACGCACCGAGCGCGCTTTTAATTTGCTGGTGAATGGGGACGGTCAGCGTACGGCGGATCCATTAGCGACGATCAGACAGTCTTATGAACGCGGGATCACTGACGAGTTTGTCGAGCCGGTTGTTGTGACACATGAAAATGGAGAACCATTAGCCACAATTCAAAACGGCGATTCCGTTATCTTCTTTAACTTTCGCGCGGATCGAGCTCGCCAGATTACCAGCGCGCTGGCCGTTCCCGCTTTCGACGCGTTTGCCATTAGCAATCGTCCGCATGTGCATTTCGTGTGTTTCACAGTTTACGACAAGACTTATCCGTTGCCGGTTGCATTCCCGCCGGATCAACCCGTCAATATTCTCGCCGACGTGTTTGCGCGTTTGGGCGTTCGCAACTATCGCATGGCTGAAACGGAAAAGTATGCGCACGTCACTTACTTCTTCAATGGCGGCAGTGAGCGCGAGTTTCCTTACGAGAAGCGATTGCTCGTCCCGTCACCGAAAATTGCTACTTACGATCTGGCACCCGAAATGTCGGCATTCAAAATCACCGACAAATTGCTGGGTGCGATTGCCGAAGGTGAAACGGACGTATTCATCGTGAATTTTGCCAATCCCGACATGGTGGGCCATACAGGCATGCTCGATAAGACGATTGAGGCGTGCCAGTATGTCGACACCTGTCTGGGCAAGATTACGAAAGCCATCCAATCGCAAGGCGGGATCAGCCTGATAACTGCCGACCATGGTAACGCTGAATTAATGATCGATCCGAAAACAGGAGGGCCGCACACAGCGCACACCAGCAATCCAGTTCCATTTCATCTCATCGATGAAGAATCAATAGGCGTGAAACTACGTGAGGAAGGCGCACTCGAAGATGTGGCGCCAACTATGCTGGCCTTGCTGGGAGCGGAGAAGCCGCAAGAGATGACGGGACGCGATCTGCGCGAGTCTTAACACGCGGCACTAGTGCGAGTTGCGAATAGCTGGGATAGACTTGTACCGCGCTGGAGGAGATCGAAGCAGTGCCAGCTTACGACGAAGCAAAAGTTTCTAGTGATGAAATAATTCCGATCAGTCAATTTACGGACGAGATCGAGCGATAGTGTCAATTAGTTTAAGAGTGTTTGAGCCGCGCAACATTTTGGTTATCGATTTTGGTCAACTCGGGGATGTCGTGTTGAGCCTGCCTGCCTTGCAGGCGATCCGCAAACGATTCCCAGCTGCTCATATCACTGTCGCCGTGGGAAAGCCCGGCGCCGAAATTGTCGACTTGTCGGGTTATGCGAACGAGACACTGGTGGTTGACCGCGTCGGACTGCGCGACGGCTTCAAACCTCTTTCGATCATTCGTGTTTTTGGTCTGGTTAAAGACGTCAGGCGACGAAGGTTTGATTTCGTCATTGATCTTCACAGCCTGTCGGAAACAAATCTGCTCGGCTTTCTCTCCGGTGCGCCTAAGCGACTCTACGCGCGCCGTCCGGGAAGGTCTTTAGATTACCTCGCAAACTTTCGGCCCGTCCCGCCCGTCGAAACTGATCATCGCCAACGCCATCTGATCGATCGCTATCTTGACGTCTTGATTCCGTTGGAAGTGAAAACGGCGGAACGCTTTCCTAAACTCAAAACGAGACCCGGCGACGACGCAGCGATTGAGCGAATCTTAAGGAAAGCAAAAGCAGACGCAGGCGTGCCGCTCATTGGGTTGTTTCCCGG